>JAXDAR010000170.1:0-4269 GCA_034679645.1 Methanothrix sp.
CCGGGCGAGCAGGGTCCCGATCTCTCGAATCCTTTCTTTTACCGTGAGCATCATCACATTGGCGATGCCGATTCCTCCCACCAGCAGAGATATGGCCCCGATTCCCGCCAGGGCGTACTTGATCATGGAGAGGGTGCTCATCAGGGTGCTGAGCATATCCCGAGCAGTGGTGGCATCATAGGCCTCGTCCTTATGGTAGCGACGCAGGTCGTTCATGATCCGCTCGATTATCGATTCCACCTGATCTGGATCGTACACAGTTACCTGAAAGGTGTCATAGTAGTAGTTATCCTCGCCCTGGAGCTCCTCCATGGCCCTATGAGTGATGTACAGAGCATTGTCCGCGCCGCCCCCCATACCGCCGCCAAAGCCCGTATCCTCCTCTTCCTGCAGCACCCCCACCACAGTGAAGTCCATGGGCCGATCTTTATAGTACAGCCGGATCTTGTTTCCCGGAGTGACCTTCATGCGAAACATCTCCTGGGAGATGCCGTTGCCGATCACTATCGACTTATAGTCCGAGCCGGTGAGCCATCTCCCGGATGCCACTTTCTCCTTCAGATCGTCCTCTTTGTCCGGGTCCACCCCGGTGAGGCTGCCTGAGGTATTGGTATTCCGGAAGGAGATCACCACGCCAGCCGAGGTCCGGGGGGCGACGTTCTTCACCCCCACCACGTTCTCCAGCACCTTGGTGTCCTTATCGGTGAACTTGGCCGGCTCAGCCGCGTTCCTGCTTCCCGGGTCCTCGCCCGGCCCGCCGAAGCGGGCACTGCCCGGAATCACATGAATCACATCCAGGTCCAGAGTGGAGAACTGACTGGAGACGCCGGAGTACAGCCCTTCCCCCACAGAGAGCATCACCACTATCGCCAGGACGCCGATGATTATTCCCAGGGAGGACATGAGGGTCTTGAAGCGGTCGCTCTTGAATCCCAGGGAGATGAACTCCAGCATATCCTGCAATCTCATTTTTGCCACCCCACCAGGATCAGGCCGGACCCTTTCCCTCACCGCCCCTCTTCGAGAGCATCTTTTTGCGGTAGAGGTAGCCGCCGGCAGCTATCAGGAGCAGCGCGCCCAGGGACAGCGGCAGGAGATTGTTATCAGGCCGGGCATCCTGCAATGGCGGACTGTAATAGGCGATGTAAGGCACTGACCGGTGCCAGGTGTCGCCGTTCTTGAACTCCGCCACAAAGCTGATATTGCTCGCCCCCCGGCCGGACCCTGGGACTGGATCGGTGGACTGCACTCCGAAGCTGATGGTGAAGACCTCATCAGCATCCATGGTGCCGATATAGTACCTCTCGGGAGAGAACTTCAGCCCCTGGGCGGAGGGGACTATGGTCACCGCATTCAGGGTGTTCTCCCTGGGATTGGCCACATTCAGGTTCAAGGTGGCAGCGCCAGCGGGAGCAGCAGATGGCGTGGCAGAGGAAGTGGACTCTATGATCGCCATGCTCACCGTCGAGGAGTCCACCTTGATTGGAATCTCCCTTTTGATGGTGATCATATCATAGCCTCCCTGAACCTCAAAGTCGAGCAGATAGGTGCCACTGCTCACATTATCCGATGCCCTCAATTTATAATAGATGGGAAATGAATCATTGGGCCCGATCATCCCCAGATCATAGCTATCGGGATCGATGACCTCTAGATCAGTTGTACCATGCAGGGTGGTGTGATTTATGGGAGTGGATAGCACGGCATTTGAGGAAGAGGAGGCTCCCGCATCCTTCCCCGCGCCGTAGGCTGCCGCACCGTTCTGCATCTGAATTGTTAAAATCGCCTCGTCCCCGGGCATCAGCACAGCGGGGGCAGTGTTGCTCTGGATATTCACGGGCATACGATACTCATATCCTGCCGCCTGGCCCGTTATCAGCAGCATTAAAATCAATATAAAAATGCTCTTCATTCAGGCATTCTCCATTATTCGTCCGTCTCTGAGCCGGATGACCCGGCTGCAGTTCTCGGTTATCTCCGGATTATGGGTGACCATGATGATGGTTCTCCCCTCTTCATGTAGCTGGTTTAAGATCTTCATGACCTCATCGCTGTTCTTCAGGTCCAGGTTGCCGGTGGGCTCATCGGCGATTATGATCCGGGGATCGTTGGCCAGGGCGCGGGCTATCGCCACCCTCTGTCGCTCTCCTCCAGAGATATTCTGCGGGCCGAACTCCGCCCGGTGGGCCACATTCAAGCTCTGCAATAGCTTTATAGCCCTCTCCCTTCTCTCATTTCGGGAGACGCCGCGCAGCATCAGGGGGATCTCCACATTCTGCAGGACGGATATTCTGGCGATGAGGTTGAAGGTCTGGAAGATGAAGCCCAGCTCCTCCCGCCGGATGCGGGCCAGCTCCTGGTCAGAGGTTCGGCTGATATCCCTGCCCTGCAGGACAAAGCGTCCGCTGGAGGGCCGATCCAGGCAGCCGATGATGTTCAGCAGGGTGGACTTGCCGCTGCCCGAGGGACCCATCAGGGCTATGAACTCCCCTGCAGTTACCTCCAACTCTATGCCCTTCAGCACCGGGTACTCGCTCCTCCCGATGAGGTAGGTCTTCTTGATGTCCTTCAGCTCTATAAGTGCAGGAATTGAACTCAACCCTCGATTACTTCTCTAACTTTATTCTAATGATCTTCTAATACGAGCAGCAGCCCCGCCCCGCAACCTTCTTGGCCTTCGGCCTGACGGTCTTGTCCTCTGACGGATCAGCTTTGGGCAGGGTCCAGATGGGCAGGCCGTGGCTGTTCTTGCTCAGCACATAGCCCAGCCTTCTCAGCTCCATTCTGGCATCCTGGGGGCTCAGTCCGCAGGCCTGGGCCACCCGCTTAAGCTCGCCACGGTCGAGGATCTGACCCCTCAGACACGGTTTATGCTTTAAGTACTCTCTGATTGCTCTCATCTTTCTGGCTCCTTTATCAATCAGGTGCACTGCCTTGACAGTGGATCAACCGGGGATGGAACGATATTTAAAAAGAGAGCAGAACGAACGGGATTTAATCGGAGAGGGGCTGGGTGGCAGGAACCCTGGAGAATGTTCTGTTTGGAGATTGGAGGGGTTAGATGGTTCGGTTTAAATAGTCCTGGCAGATCGGGAATACGCAGTTTTTAAGGGGAGAGGTCTATAGGAATGTTCCATTACACATAGATATTTATTCTGGAATTTTCTATTACGACAATGAGATGGTTTGATATGGATAAAAAGGTTCTTATGTTTCTTGTAATTATCGCATTATCAGATGCAGCAATTTTGGGGCAATGTGAGATAGACCAATACGCTATCGCATTCCTTGATCCCAATCTCGAAGCTGCGATAAGAGAAGCAATCGATAAACCAGAAGGTGCCATATATGTGTCTGACCTGGATGGGATTAAGCGTTTATTTGCAGATGGCAGCAACATAAAAAATATCAGTGGGATCGAGTACTGCATAAATCTAGAAAGTCTGTCTTTAAGGGAAAACGAGATCTCAGATATATCTCCTCTATCTGGACTCGATAACCTGACAAGTCTAGACCTAAGCAGGAACCAGATCTCAGATGTATCGCCGCTCTCGGGGCTTAGTAACCTATCTGCGTTGGTTCTCAACTACAACTTGATCTCTAATGCATCATTATCGGGTATGGATAATTTGACAGTTCTGGCTCTATACTACAACCGAATAACTGACATATCATCATTATCAGCCCTAAATAACCTGATAGGACTATCTTTAAGTTTAAACCAGATCACAGATCTATCGCCTCTATCTAGACTCACCAAACTGGAATCGCTGGATCTATGTGGCAACCAGATTTCGGATATATCGCCTTTATCGGGCCTAACTAACTTGACGTCATTATCACTCTGCAGAAACAAGATAACCGATGTAGCCCCTCTACATAATCTCACGAATCTAATAGGTCTGGACCTAAATAATAATCAAATCACAGATATATCTCCGCTATCAAGCCTCAAAAAATTAGAATATTTTGATGCAAAGAATAACCTGATCGCCGATGGATCTGTGTTGGAGATCAATAATGTGGCCGAGCCAGATATGTTTCCAAGTTGGTGATGGCATCAAATCTGCTCTGGACCGGACATCCCTCAAGCCCTGACCTAGACGACCCTGAGCCCTTTTGCGGCGAGATCCCAGAGCTTCAGTGAGTCTGGGCCACAGGAAAGACCCTTGATGCTTGCCGGGATGAGCTCATGAGCGCCCTTGAGGATTGGATAGCCTTTCGCCTAAGAACCGGACGATCGCTCCCTCCGATCGGCGGAGCAACAAT
>JAXDAR010000171.1:0-4831 GCA_034679645.1 Methanothrix sp.
GGAGGAGATGAGATCCAGTATGGCCAGATAAAGCCCTCCCACACAGGGGGCCTTTACCAGTGAGAAGAGCGCCCCTGCCAGGAAGTAGGAGCTGAACCTCCCCCGGTCCACCCCCGCCTGGAAGTACTGCAGCGCCCAGTCCGTCCGGAAGAGAGATGGACGCCCCTGCCTGAGAAGGATGGCATCGATGACCTGAGACAGGCCGGCTGCGATGAGAATCACAGTCAGAGCATAGCGGAATGAGACGGCGATGGCCTCGGAATGCAACAGCCTTTGCATCCCCAGGCCGAAGAGGAAGTACATGGTGAAAATGCCTAAAGAGAAGAACACCACCATCATAATCAGCTCCCGCCTCTTTCCGGAGACGGATAGTATGGATGCCGCCAGGAAGACCAGAATGCCAAAGAGGCAGGGATTGAAGCCGGCCACAAATCCGCCGGCGGTCACTGCAAGTGCCGTGGAGAGGGATAGGTCTTCCAGATCGTATCCAGCCAGAGAATCCTCCCCGCCCGTGATGGGACTATTGTTTCCCGGCAGGGTTATGGATGGGGTAAGCCCAGAGATATTGCTCTGATTGGCCAGAGCCTGCAGAATCATATTCTCAAGGAGAGCTGTGTCTCCTCCATAGTCCCGGTAGTCTATGACCTCAACACCGATGATGATCGCTGGTATATCCCTGGCCCCATATTGATTGATGATCCGGTGGCCCTCATCGGTATAATAATACTGGCTGGTGACATTCACCGCCACCTTCTGGCTCACCTTCTCCAATGTCCTCTCGGCTGCGGCGCATTTGGAGCATCCGGGTGAAATGATGATTATCACCTCTGCGGGACCTGCGCTTCCGGCATGTCCTTCTCCGGGGGCCAGCTGGCCGGTGAGGGAATCACTCCCGCCCTTGATATCGCCGCCTGCCTCATCCCCACCCCCGGCGGCATAGACGCCGCTGCCTAGAGTCAGCAGCACAATCCCTAAGAATACAATAAGATGAACGGCTCTCCTGGCGGGCGGGATAGAGGGAAGGACTCCGGGAAGGATCAGTGGCATCAGTCACCTTATGGTATAGAAGTGATATAAAAAAGAGGTCCTCAACCGGTTAGAATGGCCGGGAAAGGAGTGAAAACTCCCTCCCCCTCGACCAGACTCACACCATTTTAATCTTCAGTTACATACTCAAGTACAGGCATATCCTCGTCCGATGCCTCACTGGACACAAATGCCACCGAGACATCATCCTCACCCACCAGCACTATGGAGTAGGGGCACCCTTCGGTACAGGCCTCCACCGCCTTCTTGATGATGGGTGTGACATCCAGCTCAATAACATCATCCACATCATTCTCATCGATCTCAATGGACTCGGATGAGACATTTATGTCGTATTCCACCTTATCCTTCCAGGTCAGGGTGGATAGCGTTGCTCCCTCCAGGAAATAAGCCTTGATCTCTCCCTCATCATCCACCCGCGCTACATTGAGGGTGAGGGTGGCAGACTTGATCTGATCCGGGTTGAAGACGCCCTGCGATCCGAAGAGGTTCTCAAAGCCGAGGTAGGTCTCATTCGCAGAAGCGCCATCGTCTCCGGAATCATCATCGTCGTCATCATCCTGAGAAGAGACCCACAGCAGATCGCTCTGGTCAAAGCTCTCTTCCTCATCAGCGGAATTGACATAGGTGTCCACATCCATATCCACTTTAAAGCTCCCTGCACTGCCGGCAGCCGCCAGCAGGAGGAGTGCACCAATAATTGCCAGCCAATATCTCAAACTCTATTCCTCCATTGAATTGACCAATACTGTGTAACTGTCAATTGATAAAAAAGCTTACCTTCATATGTAGCTTATCCCGAACCCATATGAGCCATGAATCTTTATAAATAGATCGATCATCAGGAGATGGATCTCTATGAGCCTTGAAATTAACCGATCATCGACCCATCCCGGAATTACCGGGAAATGCTATGCTCCGGATTTATCGAATGCAAGCTGCCTCTCGCAGGGCAAGGGCAGGATAATCTTAGCGGCATACCTTCTCTGTGCTGCCCTGCTGATCACCTCTCCTGCCAGCGCTGCCACCATAAGCGTCAGCTCCGATCTGCAGGCGGCAATCAATGCCGCCCAGCCTGGCGACACCCTCCAGGTGGCCCCGGGGATCTACAGCAAGATAACCATCGATAAGAGCCTCAGCCTGGTGGGCAATGGAGCAGTCATCCAGGCGGGGGAGAGGGACGCCTGCGTGGATATCAAGGCGGACGGGGTGAGCATATCCGGCTTTCTGGTCAGGAACGGCTTTTACGGCATAAAGCTCAATGAAGTCCAGAGCTGCACTGTGACCAACAATACCGTCATCCGCTGCACCCAGCCAGGAATTGCTCTCCTCTTTTCCGACGGCAACATCATCCAGGGAAACAATGCCAGCTTCAACGGCCTGGGAGGAGAAGGATGGTATGGGATATACCTCTCCAACTCCAATGACAACCTGATCCTGGATAATGTGGCCTACGGCAATGGCGCCTACGGCATAAACCTCTTCCCCTCCTGCAGCAACAACACCATCCGGGGAAACGTCCTGCAGGGAAATATGTACGGCCTGTACATGTTCACCGACTGCGGCCAAAACCGGATAGAATTCAATGACCTCTCAAAGAACACCAACTCCGGCCTGGACCTGCGCTTCAACTGCACAGACAACCTCATCCGGAATAACAGCATGATCGAGAATGTGGTCGCCGGACTGACCCTGCTGGATTCGGGATACAACAGCATCTCCGGCAATCAGATAGAGGGAAATGGGCGATATGGCCTGCAGATCCAGAGCAATTCCAACGGCAACACCATATTCGATAATGCAATCTCCGACAGCCAGACCGGCATCTTCCTGGATTCGGGCCAAAACAAGATCTACAGAAATAAGATCCTCTACAATGTGATCCAGGCTGAGGACAGGGGAGTGAACTCATGGAATGCCAGCTATCCCCTGGGAGGCAACCTGTGGAGCGACTACCACGGTAGCGATGAGTACCAGGGAGCGGAGCAGAATGTTCTGGGTGCAGATGGATTTGGCGATCTGCCCTATGAGGTGGGCGAAACCGCCCGCGATCATTATCCCATCATGGGCGATCAGGTCAAGCAGATAAGCGTCATCCAGAAGGCTCTGAACCCCACCGAAGCGCGGGTGGGAGATGATATAAAGATCACTGTACAACTGCAGTCGCTCTATGACCTCAACCAGCCGACGGTCAGAGCATATCAGTCGGGAGAGGAGGCAAAAGGCTATGGCCGTCTGGTCCTGTCCGGGGATACCTATCAGGGGTCCTTCTCCACTGCTCTGCTCGATCCGGGGGAGTATGACCTGGTGTTGAGGGTAAAGGACGTCAGGGGATTCGAGCTGGAGGAGACACTTGGCAGCATATCAGTCGCTTCCAGAAGCGGCTGATGCCATCATCGAAGCTCAAATCAATTTTTATAGAATGCGGGATCTTAAAATTATTGAGGTAAATATCTTGAGGGACAAGATGATGAGGATTGCGGGCAGAGCAGGTCCTGGCCTGCTATTGATGGTATTTATTTCGTTGTCCATATCCATTGCGTCCCCTGCCATGGGAGGACACCCTGCCGGGGAGGAATTGAGCGCGAGGAGCATCTTGGATGGTGAGGATAATTCCCTCCTTGAAAACCGGTCCGGTGCAGTGCCTGGCTATTCTTTTTCTCAGGATGATGGTGGAAAGGGATTTTATAACCACTCCAGTGCCGGACGGGAGGGGAGCTTTTCCACCATTCTGATTCCCCTGGAGGAGATCAACATCCAGGATGGCTCTGACATAATCATCGATATCAGCCCCCGACCGGCGGAGTATATTCCGGGAGCGATAAGCATTCCCTATGACCGGTTCATCGATTCCGGAGGAAGGCTTGAGCCGATCAGCGATATGGCCGGGATTTTGGGGGAGGCAGGGGTATCCGAGAACGATTCGATCATCATTTATGGCGAGTGCCAGCCCTGCGGCGGCGGCCCCTCCGCGGCGACTTATGTCTTCTGGATACTCAAGTACCTGGGCCAGGAGAATGTCCGCCTCCTGGACGGGGGAATAGACGACTGGGTGGCAGCATCAAATCCCACCTCTGCAGAACCCGTACACCTCGCTCCAACGAATTATACACCCACTATGAATGCCAGTCTTCTGGCCACATATGATTTCCTGTATGACAGCATGCCCCAGATCATCGATGCCCGGACGGAGAAGGAATTTGAGGCAGGATCAATACCGGGTGCGATCAATATCCCCTATACAAGCATTCTGGATGAAAAGAGGATACGGGATCAGCCAGAGCTGGAAACGCTATTCTCAGATCTGCAAAAGAACAGGCCGGTGGTGGTCTACACCAATACCGGTGTCAAGGCCTCCATGATCTGGCTGCCCCTCTCCCTTCTGGGTTATGATGCCAGGATCTATGCCTGGCAGGACTGGACGGCGAGTCACTCGCGGCTGGACGTTGATCTTGCTGAAGCGAAGGCAGATCCCAATCCGGCCCTTTTGGGAGATGCAGTCAGGATCAGTGTCATCATCAGAGGGTTGGCGGGGAGCGCAACTGAAAGCAGAGGCAATAGCAGCCCGGGGAGCGGGATAGAATCAGAATCAGAAGAGCAGAGGGCGGATGATGTTGGTGGCACTTATTCCCTGCAGGCGCTGATCCGGAACGAGAAAGAGAGCCAAATCCTTCCGTTGATGACAGAGCCGGTCTCAGATGACCAGTTCGCAGCAGTCTGGATTGCCAGTGCCCCAGGCACATATGATATCGGGATCGGGGCGAGGAGAAATGGCATCAACAAG
>JAXDAR010000172.1:0-4841 GCA_034679645.1 Methanothrix sp.
GCCACCTCAAAAGGAAGAGTATGATGGGGTTGCTGAGATTCGAACTCAGGTCACAGCGTCCCGAACGCTGTAGGATGGACCAGGCTACCCTACAACCCCCTTCTACTGGTACCGCCTCAGGGTATCCACTATCTCCACATGGGAGAGAAGCATACGCCTGCAGCAGTATTTGTCTATTCCCAGGTCATCCATAACTTTGCCGGGAGGCTCGGTCTTGATGCGCTCCCGGTATTCTTCCCATACATGGGATATCACTTTGCCGCAGGAAAAGCACCTGACTGGTATCAAGCAGTTTCACCTGTAGGACTTCTGGTACTTGGACCTGGCACCGAGGCCGCCGAACTTTTTCCTCTCTTTATGGCGGTGATCGCTGACGAGCAGGTTTCGGTCATAATCGGAATATGCCTCTTTCAGTGCTGTATCGCCCGTCCACTCCACAATCCCCTTGGCGATTGCAGTGCGAACGGCGTCCGTCTGGCCCATGATCCCGCCGCCACTGACGACGACATCGATGTTCATCCCTTTTAACAGGTCTCCGGCGATCTCGACCGGCTCCTGTATCTTGAGTCTGGCAAGCCTGGGCTCATAGATGTCCAGGGGCACCTTGTTGATGCGCACGATGCCCTTTCCTTCCTTCAGAGTGGCCCTTGCAGTTGCCGTCTTTTTCTTGCCTGAGGTATTGATGATCTTCATTTTTGAACCTCTCAGAAGTTTGCTCCGAGCCTCTTGCTCAATGAGCCAAGCTCGATATACCTGTTGTTGCTCTCCGTTCTCATCTTTGCACCATCAGGCCGGGAAAGCTCCATTCCCCTGAACTCCCTTGGAATGCCCACATAGATTTTGAGCCTGGAGAATGCATCTCTTCCCCTTCTCATCTTGTAGGGAAGCATGCCCCGCACTGTCCTCTTGAGGATCATCTCCGGCCGGCGGGGGAAGTAGGGGCCTCTCTCTTTGCCGCCCCGTGCCCTGGTCTGGCCGTAGTCGCGGAATATGTGCTCTTTATCCCCGGTGATGAGAGCTTTCTCGGCGTTGACGATATTGACCTCCTCTCCTGCCAGGAGGCTCTTGGCGGTGACACTTGCTAAGCGCCCCAGGACCAATCCAGGTGCATCTACTACTACCATTGCTCTCACCTCAAAATCTTTATGCCCGATCCCTTGGGGTGCTCTTCCATCAGGTTCTCTATCCGAATGCACCTGCCGCCTGCCTGCTGGATCTTGGACATGGCCTGGCTGCTGAAGTTCAGGGCGGCCACGGTCACATTGTGCTCCAGATTGCCTGATGCCAGGACCTTTCCGGCCACGAGAACAGTATCATTTGACTGGGTATGCCTGTTGATCTTGCTCAGGTTCACAGCAGCATAGTTGCGGCTGGGCTTCTCGAGCCTTTTGGCGATGTCACGCCAGAGGGGAGCGCCCGTATCGCGGGAGGCTGCCTTAAGATCGCCGATAAGGCGGACTATCCTTGGGTTTGTCTTCTCAAACGTCATTTGAATCCTCCGCATGGCCTCGAATGGGCCGACTCACGCGTATTGTGCGCGTTCGAACCATGTGGTTCATGCGCCCAGGGCATCATATCCCTGTGCGGAATATGTAGCTCGACAATGCACCAGTATTTAAGGGTTTGCCAGGAGATAATTGGTCTGATTGACGGCCATATCAACTCGCCGGCAATATTAGCTGATGATATTATTGCTCGTAATATTAATATTCCCGCATGCTCCGCCAAAGACTTATTATAAATTAAGATCAAGTTAGCTTTGGGAAGTTCATGCTGGAATTCATCGACACCACTCTGGCGTTCTGCGTGGCTATAGGATTTGCCCTGGGGATCATCAGCGGTCTGACCCCCGGCCTGCACCTGAACAACTTCGCCTCCATGCTCCTGGCCATTTCTCCCCAGCTGATCCTCTTCGGCCTTACCCCCTTTCAGACGGCATCCATAATCCTCTCTGCCAGCATCGCCCAGACGTTCTTCGATGCCATCCCGGCGATATTTCTCGGCGCTCCTGATTCCGAGACCGCCCTCTCCGTCCTCCCCGGCCAGAGGCTGATGCTGGAAGGAAGGGGAATCGAGGCGGTACGCCTATCCGCTCTGGGCAGCGCGGGATCGATCGCCTTCTCCCTGATCCTGATCTATCCTCTCTCCTGGATCGTCTCCGGCTACTACGACTACCTGGTCAAGTATGTGGGCATCATCCTGCTGGGAATTGCCCTGATGATGATCAAATCCGAGAGAGGGCCGTGGATCGAGGGTCAGGGAAGCCTGGTTCACTGGAAGTACAAATTGATTGCCACAATGCTCTTTCTCACCAGCGGCCTTTTGGGGGTATTCGCCTTCGAGCATGAGGGACTTCTCTTCTCGCCCCTGAATCTTGAGCCCCAGGTGCTACTGCCTCTCCTCTCCGGGATATTCGGTGCTTCCTCTCTGATTCTCAGCCTCTCCACAAAGGTTCAGATCCCCAGGCAGACGGAGAGCAGTATCAAGATGCCCGGCCCTTCACTGATCAAGGCGGTCTTATCCGGTGGCCTGGGGGGCTCTCTGGTGGCCTGGATTCCGGGAGTCTCGCCCTCTGTGGCTTCCATTGCCACTCGCCTGGGCTCTCCCGGAACGGCTGAGGAGTTCCTGGTATCCATAGCCGGGGTGAACTCGGCCAATGCCCTCTTCTCCCTGGTTGCACTTTATGTGATAGACCGGCCCAGGAGCGGGGCGGCAGCAGCCATTCAGGAGCTTATGGCCCTGGACGAAAGGACGATGGCGATGATGATGATCATAGTGGTGGCGGTGGTGGTGGCATCATATCTGGCCACGGTGGGCACGGCAGACTTCGCCGCCCGGACCATATCCCGCCTGAACTACCCCGGGCTGTGCATCTTCGTGATCATCTTCCTGCTGGCCATGACCTATGCCTTCACCGGCCTCTTCGGCCTGTTCATCTTCGTCCTCTCCACCATCGTGGGGCTGATCGCCCCCCTGGCCGGCATCCACCGGACCCATGCTATGGGGGTGCTGATGCTGCCGTTGATTGTTATGTATATTTAATAAAATATAATTTAGGTGCTTCCCATTCCCTTATCCGATAAATTTTTCTTGATAGAAGGCCATATAGGATTTGGAGCACTAATTATCAAAAAAGGGGAATTATGAACGAGCAGATGCGAGTTGCCCGGGAGAAGGTAAGAGAGATTCTGCAGCAGAAAGGTATCATTCGCGCTGCCTTCTTTGGATCCATAGTTAGGGGCGAGTTGACCGATGAGAGCGATATAGACATCCTGGTGGAGTTTGAAGGCCACAAGAGCCTGCTCGATCTCGCCGGCCTGAAGCTCGATTTAGAGGATGCTCTGGAAAGACCGGTGGACCTTCTCACATACAGATCGATTCATCCCCTGCTTAAAGATAGGATCCTTGCTGAGCAGGTGCCAATATTATGAAGAAAGATCCGAAGGTCTTCATCCATCATATAATGGAGAGCATCAATCTGATTGAAGCCTACTCGGATGGGAAGAATTTGCAGGACTTTTTGAACTCGACCTCTCTGCAGGATATGATAATCAGGCGAATTGAAATAATAGGTGAGGCGGTGAAGAATCTCCCAGATGATTTGAGGGCTGAGCATCCGGAGGTTCCATGGAGAGAGATGGCCGGAATGAGAGATATCCTCATCCATCAGTATTTCGGCGTTGATCTTGAATCCACCTGGGATGTGGTTAGCATTGAACTGCCGGGGCTGAAGGGAAAAATCACCCAGATATACGATGAATTGAAAAGCCAATAGAATGAGCGGCCATGACCTATGCCTTAACCGGCCTATTCGGACCGCCTGTACCCCCCCTCATGTACCTGGGCCCTTCCGGTCGTCACCAGCTCCTCCACCACCTCCAAAAGAGTGCTCTCCTCCAAGACCAGACCATATCGCTCTCTCAGCCGCACCCCGATCTCTCTCTTGCTCTGAGCCTCCTTGGAGAGCACTCGCTGGGCAAGGTCCACCAGGTCCTCATGAGCCGCCCATGGATAGATTATCCACCTCCATTCAGTCACCACTTCCCCATAGTAGTCCGGCACAAAGGGGGAGACGGTCTTATGCTGTAGGACTCCGGTCCTGATCTCCGCCGCGCCCAGTCCCTTCATGTAATCGACAGCCGTCCTCAGGGTCTCACCTGTGTCCGTTACGTCATCGATTATCAGCACCTTCAGGCCGCATGCATCCACCGCCAGCGGGAAGCGCACTGTGGCCCTTGGCCTCTTGCAGGCGGCGGTATCCCAGTGTTCGATCTTGATGCTGGCCAGAAGGGAGAAGAGGAGGAAGTCCGAGACCACCCTCGCCGGAACGTACCCACCCCTGCCGATGGCCACGATCAGATCGGGACGAAATCCGGAACTTTTGATCTCATAGGCCAGCCTTCGGCCCAGCTCATAGGACTCACCCCAGGTTATAAGCTGACAGGGGAAGCTATCGGGATTCATGATGGGTTGAATGTCGGCAGGAATTAAAGGCTATCGGAGGAGGGAATCATAGCCGATCTTTGCAGTATCTTCTTTCCCCTACGCCACCGATTCGCTGTAGTAAGGCGATGGCAATGTGGGGTATGCCCAGAAGACGTGTTTGGCTGGAAGTCATAGGTGGAGACGTAATTGCCGAAGACCCGTCGAGTGATCTCATCTTCCTTGAAGAGCGGCGTGCCGGTGAATCCGATGAAGCTGGCACGAGGCAGAGCATTGCGCATATTAAGTGCTAAAGTGCCGTACTGGGTGCGGTGCGCCTCATCGGTGATCACTATGATGTAGTCTCTCTGGGTGTATCCCTCGCAGGGGTCCACTTTCATATTGAATTTCTGGATGAG
>JAXDAR010000173.1:0-3689 GCA_034679645.1 Methanothrix sp.
CAGGGAGATATGGGTGTGCAGTGCGGGGGGCGAATGTGTCTGAAGGGATCAGATGGACTTCTCCCAGCCCTGGCCGAGGTCGATCAGAGGCCGGACCTCGGTCAGATCGAATGTGACCACCACCTGGATCATCTCCGCCGCCTGCTCGCCCACGACTCTGGCCACCTGGCTCCTGTACTCCTCCAGCAGCGGCCCGGATGTGACATACTCCCTCATCCGCAGATAGACCCGCACTCCCTTCCAATCCTGGACCCCTGCACAGGGCTCCATGATCATATAGACTGCATTGGGGTTCTCCTGCAGATTGGCAAATGTGCGACCCCGAGCAAACGCCGCGGTGATCGTCTTCTCATCGATCATCTGCAGCGAGCCCATCACCGCCACGTCCACTATTCCATCCTTGCTTGCAGTGCCAAGGACGCCAATCCTGGGCTGCCGGTTGAAGTACTCCATCAGTTTTGCTGACATTTTTAAAACCTCATCCAGTTATATTCTGTTAGTGTAGTTAGCGTTCTGTTATAATTGTTAAATCAGCTTTTCCTCTATTACATCAGGAGACCGAAGGGCCATGGTTATCCCGACCTTTTAATCAGGAGCCTGGAGAAAAAGGGCTTCCGCTTCATAATCGTCGCCCCGGCAATGGGATTTCCAGGCAGTCCTGCCAGGAAGCTAATAGTCGCTGTCTACGGGCAGCAGGCTGATCGAGCCATGCGGGCTGGCCCATAGTTATGGCAATCAGGTTAAGGCTCTATTCGCCCGATCGTTCAAATTGTTGGATAGTTTATGCTTTGTGCTAGTGTCCATATTATGTGCCAGGATCGCTTAAGTAGATTAGCGTACTAATATTTAAACATCTTGGCAGATGTGAATCAAAATGGGCAATTCTGATAAGAACCAGGCCGAGGCTGAAAACAAATCAGGTTCCGGTAAGATTCGCTCTGTATTGCCATCTCTATCCTTGCCCAAGGGTGGCGGAGCTATACACGGCATGGGAGAGAAATTCTCTGCAAACCCAGTGACCGGAACAGGATCCATGAGCGTCCCCATCTTTACGTCACCAGGACGCTCTGGATTCGGCCCGCAGCTCTCACTCTCCTATGATTCCGGCGCAGGAAATGGCCCCTTCGGCCTGGGGTGGAGCCTCTCGCTTCCCTCAATCACCCGCAAGACCGATAAGGGCCTGCCCAGGTATCAGGATGCTGACGAGTCTGACACTTTTATACTATCCGGCGCTGAAGACCTTGTCCCTGTTCTGATCTTGAGAGATGGAGAGTGGATAAGGGATGAATTAGAATCTGAGGATGGAAAGTTCGATATCTTGCGCTATCGACCCAGAATCGAGGGCTTATTTGCAAGGATTGAAAGGTGGACAAACAGAGATACCGGCGAAATGCACTGGCGATCGATATCGAAAGATAATATCACGACGCTCTATGGCAAGACAGCCGAGTCCAGAATCATGGGACCCGCTGAGCATCCCGCCAAAAATCCACGCAGCTATAGCTGGCTGATCTGCGAGAGCTATGATGATAAAGGCAATGCCATCTCCTACAGGTATGAAAGAGAGAACTCTGATAATATCGATGCTTCCCAGGTGCATGAGAGGAACCGAAGTCCTCAAGCTCGTTCTGCCAATTGTTACTTGAAGCGCATCCTCTACGGCAACCGCACTCCACATCGAACAGGCGAGGACCTATCAGGGCGTGATGACTGGTTATTCGAGGCGGTATTCGACTACGACGAAGGGCATTACGAAGTGCTCCCCGAGGATGCAGCGAAACGCCAGTTTGTCCGGGCGTCAAAGGACAAATCACTGAATTGGTCCCTTCGACAGGATCCCTTCTCCGTCTACAGGGCCGGATTTGAGGTTCGCACATATCGCCTCTGCCGTCGGGTACTGATGTTTCACCATTTCCCGGACAAGCTTGGCGTGGATGATTATCTCGTCCGCTCGACGGAGTTCATCTACAATCAAAATCCCATAGCTTCCACTATCACGCAAGTCCTCCAGTCAGGCTATGTCTTAAAGGGGGACGGCACCTACCTGAAGAGATCTCTCTCGCCCATCGATCTCGAATACAGCAAGCTGCCTGATATCGAGAAGGCCGATGGGATAGAGATGAAGACCATTGATGAGGAGAGCCTCAAGAACCTGCCCTATGGCCTCGATGGCACAAACTATCAGTGGGCAGACCTTGATGGAGAGGGGATATCGGGCATCCTCACCGAGCAGGGAGGGGTATGGTTTTATAAGCCCAACCTGGGGGGTGGAAGATTCGGCGGCATTCGAGTAGTTGAAGCCATACCATCCCTGGCCGCTCTGGGCAGCGGACATCAGCAGCTCATGGACCTGGCAGGCGACGGCCAGCTCGATCTCGTGGAGCTGGCCACTCCGGCAACAGGATTCTTCGAGCGCACTTTGGATCAGCACTGGAATGCATTCATACCTTTCACATCGTCGCCCAGTATCGCCTGGAATGACCCTAACCTGAAGTTCATCGACCTTACCGGCGACGGGCACGCCGATGTGATCATCGCCGAGGACCAGGCCTTCATCTATCACCCATCCCTGGCTGAAGCGGGATTCGGGCCATCCACTCAAGTTTTCAAGCCCCACGACGAGGAGAGCGGCCCCAGGCTGATCTTCGCCGATGGCACCCAATCCATCTACCTGGCAGACATGAGCGGCGATGGCCTCACCGACCTTGTCCGCATCCTCAATGGAGAGGTCAGCTACTGGCCTAACCTCGGCTACGGCAGATTCGGGGCCAAGGTGACCATGGACAAGGCCCCCTGGTACGATTCTATTGACATGTTCAACCAGCAGCGAATAAGGCTTGCAGATGTCGACGGCTCAGGGGTTACGGATGTCATTTACCTGGGGCGGGATGGCATATATGTTTACTTCAACCAGTCGGGGAACAGCTGGAGCAGGCCCCATAAGCTTCCTTACCTTCCACAGATCGACAACCTCACATCAGTTACTGTCATAGACCTCCTGGGCCAGGGAACCGCCTGCCTTGTCTGGTCGTCGTCCCTTCCAGGCGATGCAGGCAGGCAGATGAAGTATATCGACCTGATGGCCGGGATAAAGCCGCACCTGATGGTCTCGGTTAAGAACAATATGGGCGCAGAAACCAGGGTGCATTATGTCTCATCGACCAAGTTTTACCTGGAGGACCGTGCAGCCGGCCGGCCGTGGATCACCCGACTGCCCTTCCCGATACATGTGGTCGAGAAGGTGGAGGTCTACGACAGGCTCTCACGAAATCGTTTCGTTACACGATACTCATATCACCACGGCTACTTCGACGGGGTGGAAAGGGAGTTCAGGGGCTTCGGGCGGGTTGATCAGTTGGATACGGAGGAGTTTGCCGCCCTGAGCGAGAGCGATGCTTTCCCCGTGGGCGATAATGTAGATCGGGCCTCGCACGTCCCTCCGGTCCTGACCAGGACCTGGTTTCATACTGGCGCCTATCTCCAGGGAAAGATGATTTCCAGGCAGTTTGAAGAAGAATACTACAGCGAGGGCGACCCGAGCATGGGCGAGACGGGGCTCTCCAATGAGCAGCTGAGGGCTATGCTCCTCGATGACACAGTTCTTCCCGAAGGCCTTCCGGCAGGTGAAAAGCGTGAAGCCTGCCGATCATTAAAGGGCTCGATCCTGCGCCAGGAGATCTACGCCATCG
>JAXDAR010000174.1:0-23258 GCA_034679645.1 Methanothrix sp.
CCGCAGGGGCCATACACATCCTCGAAGTCCTCGTAAATTATCGCTTTGCATAAACGCTCGCTCATCTTCCACTCCTCTCCTCCTCTAATCCCGGCAAGCTAAATAACATTTCCCGTCCGATTTCCAGGCATTTCCATTATTCTGGCGTTATATCCAAAACGGCGTAATAAAATCCATAATATCCATAAAGATGAGATCAAAGAGGCCTTTCTTTGAAAAACAAAAATTATATAAGGAATTAAAGGTCACTAAAAACGGTATTCTGGCTTCTAAGTCCAGCTGGGTTTTAAATAGGACTCTGCTGGATTCATTATCCGGATTTATGAGGTGTTTGAGATATGCCAATACTTCCAGTTGCCCCGGTGAGCAGACTGATACGCGAGGCGGGGGCCAAAAGAGTGAGCGAGGGCGCGAGAGATGCGCTGGCAGAGGTTCTGGAGAGCTATGGCCTGGAGGTAGCCCGGGAGGCGGCAGGCTGGGCGAACCACGCCAAGAGGAAGACGGTCAAGGCGGAGGATATAAGAGAGGCAGTCAAAAGGGTTAAACCTCCTGCGGTTTTAGAAAGGTGATCGATGGCAACAGATAACCCTCCTGCATTAGATTACCGCCAAGCGGGCCTTGTATGTGGAATCGAAATTCATCAGCAACTGGATACCGCCTGCAAGCTCTTTTGCGGCTGTCCCACTGCTCATCGAGAGGTAGAGGACTCCAATTTTGAGTTCTTTCGCTATCTTCGCCCCTCGAGAAGCGAGCTTGGGGAGATCGATCGCGCCGCCCTGGAGGAGGTCTTGGTCTCGCGCAAGTTCCACTACAAGTGCTATGACAGCACCTGCCTGGTGGAAGCAGACGAGGAGCCGCCATCCGAGGTCAATTCTCAGGCTCTGAAGATATCCCTGGTCATCGCCCGTCTGCTGAACATGCTGATTGTGGATGAGGTCTGCACCATGAGGAAGATGGTGATAGACGGCTCCAATACCTCCGGGTTCCAGCGCACGGCCTACATCGGCTCCAAAGGGACGATCCAGACCAGCCAGGGGCCGGTGGGCATAGATATCCTCTGCCTGGAGGAGGAGGCGGCGAGGATCATCGAGGACCGGGGAGACAGCCTGGTCTACTCCCTTGACCGGCTGGGCATTCCTCTGGTGGAGATCGGGACGGCTCCAGATATCATCTCTCCCGCCCACGCCCGGGAGGTGGCCTCATACCTGGGCATGATCCTCCGTTCCACCGGCCGGGTGAAGAGGGGCTTGGGCACCATCCGCCAGGATGTGAACGTCTCCATCAAAGGCGGAGCGCGGGTGGAGATCAAAGGGGTTCAGGCCCTGAACCTGGTGGACAAGATAGTGGAACTGGAGGCGCTCCGCCAGCACTGCCTGCTGCAGATCAAAGAGGAGCTGAAGGGAAGGCAGGCTGCAGTTGATGGCGGCATATTCGATGTCACTGCCCTTTTCACCCAGACCGATTCGAAGGTTTTAGCCCGATCGATCAAGAACGGCGGAGTGGTCTTGGCCTGCAGGCTGGCGGGCTTTTCGGGATTGGTGGGCAGGGAGGTCCAGCCCGGCAGAAGGCTGGGCTCGGAGATGTCCGACCGGGCCAAGAGAGCAGGAGTGGGGGGAATATTTCATAGTGACGAGCTGCCCGCCTATGGCGTTACCGCTGCTGAGGTTGAGGCGGTAAGAGATCAGCTCGGGGCAGGGGAGGACTATGCAGTGATCATGGTCACGGGACCGGAGGACCGGGCCAGGAAAGCCATGGATGCCGTCTTAGTCCGGGCAAAAGAGGCCATTGATATGGTGCCGGAGGAGACCCGCCGCGCCCTTCCCAACGGCTGCTCGGAGTACATGCGCCCTCTGCCCGGCTCAGCCCGGATGTATCCGGAGACGGATGTTCCCTCGGTGGCGATCACCTCCCAGATGCTGGAGGGCCTGGAGCTTCCCGAGCTATTCTTAGCCCGCTCGGAGCGCTTTGGCCGCGATTACGGCCTTAATCCCGAGCTGGCGCGGGTGATGGCCGCCTCTCCCAACTATCAGCTCTTCGAGGAGATCGTATCCGGAATCCAGCTCTCTCCCTCCATTGTGGTCCGGGCCCTGGAGACGATTCCCATCGAGCTGGCGCGGGAAGGTGTGGACATATCCGCTCTCTCCGATAGTCATTTCAAGGATGCCCTGGGGATGGTGGCTGCTGGCCGGATAGCCAAGGAAGGGCTGGCTGATCTATTTCGCGCCCTGGCGGAAAATCAGAACATTTCGGCGGATGATGCCGCTTCTGCCGCCGGTCTGACCGGAGTGGATGAGGGGGAGGTGGCAAAGATCGTCCAGAGCATAGTTGCGGACAAAATGGACCTGGTCCGCTCCAAAGGGGAGAGGGCGGCTGCTCCTCTCATGGGCCTGGTGATGAAGGAGCTCAGGGGCAGGGCCGACGGTGCCCTGGTGAGCGCCATATTGAAGAAGGAAATACAAAATATACTGAGCGAGTGAGTCCAGAAAGACCCAAAAAACCGGATATGCTCCTCTGGGAGGAGACCCTCTTTAAGGACAGGGACATCTTCGAGCTAGATCATCTGCCCGATCAGTTCCTGCACAGAGAAAAGCAGCTGGACAGCCTCAAATTCTGTATCCGACCAGCCCTGCAGGGGGGCAGGCCGGTAAATGCCCTCTGTCTCGGGCCGCCGGGAACGGGAAAGACGACTGCCATCTTCAAGCTCTTCGAGGAGATCGAGGCCCATTCCTCCCGCATCGTCCCGGTGCATGTCAATTGTCAGATGGACTCCACCCGGTACGCGGTATTCTACCAGCTCTACAAGAAGATCTTCGAGCACGCTCCTCCCTCCAGCGGCATCTCCTTCAAGCGGGTCTTCGAGAAGGTGGCCCAGCATCTGGCAGATGAGGATAAGGTGCTGATAGTGGCCCTGGATGACATAAACTACCTCTTCCCGGAAAAGGAGGTGGACCACGTCCTCTACTCCCTCCTCCGGGCGCATGAGACCTGTCCCGGGGCGAGGATGGGAGTGATAGGCATCATGAGCGAGCTGGCTTTGAACTACGTTCTCGATCCCAGGGTAGTCTCGGTATTTCAGGCAGAAGAGGTGGTGTTTCCCCTCTACAGTTCGACTGAGATCAGGGACATCCTGGGCCGGAGGGTGCAGATGGGCTTTTATCCCGGGGTGATTGCAGACGATATCCTGGAGTCTGTGGTCGAGCATACTGAGAAGTCCGGGGACCTGAGGGTGGGGATCGACCTGTTGAAGAGGGCGGGCCTGAACGCGGAAAAGCGTGCCTCCAAGAAGATATCCCCCGAGGACGTGGCCAGTTCGCTTGACCGCTCCCGCCTGGTCCACCTCACCTATGCCCTGAAATCCCTGAAGGCGGATGAGAGAGAGGTCCTGCGCATGGCGACCCAGCAGGAGAGCTGGCGCGCAGGGGAGCTGTTCCGCCTCTTCCATGAGAAGACGGGCGCGGGGTACACCAGATTTCATGAGATCCTGAACAAGCTGGATGCCATCCGTCTTATAAATGCCGATTTCACCGGTCAGGGGGAACGAGGACGGAGCCGGATAATCAGGATCCGATACGAGCCCCAGGAGATCCTCAGCCGGCTGGATCAATAATTATTTAAAAAAGTTGCCTCCATATGATTCGCCAGGAATAAGGCATCTATATAGATCCTATGCATAAGGGCTTTAACCGGTAGATGCATTTTGCCCCTTCAATGGACCGGCCAAGAATGATGATGCCCCGCAGATATAGCGAGCTTTTCGTCGAGACATTGCTGTTTGTATCCGCCATCACCTCCATTCTGGTCATGATTTTGATATTCTATTTTCTCGTTCACGAGAGCATTCCCGCATTCCGGGAGCTTGGCATATTCTCCCTGATAACGGGCATGAAATGGCATCCCTCTGGCGACATCTACGGCTTTTTGCCTCTTATCACTGCCTCGCTCACTATCACCATTCTGGCCCTTCTCATCAACATCGCCATTGGATTTCCCCTGGCCATCTATCTGGCTGAGCTGGCGAGCCCGAAGAGCAAGGCGGTCTTAAAGCCGGCGATAGAGCTTCTGGCAGGGGTTCCGTCCATTGTATATGGTTTTTTGGGGATTATCATCCTGGTATCCTACCTGCAGGATAGCTTTGATATGCTAACCGGGAGGTCGATTCTGGCCGGATCGATACTCCTGGGAGTGATGTTCATCCCCTACCTGACCACCATCTGCGAGGACGCATTGAGAGCGGTGCCGGGAGAGTTCAAAGAGGGCTCCCTCGCCCTGGGAGCAAACCGCTGGCAGACCATAAGAAATGTCACCATACCGGCGGCATCATCGGGAATCACCGCTGCCGTGCTCCTGAATATAGGGAGCATAATCGGTGAGACCATGGCCGTGCTGCTGGTAGTGGGCAATGTGGCCAGGATCGCAAAACCCTATTATGATATATTCGACCAGGGGGCGACATTCACCTCTGTCATTGCCGGGGAGATGGGAGAGGTGGCCAGGGGATCAACCCACTATCACGTCCTCTTTGCCGTGGGACTGATTCTATTGCTTGTGGTCTCCATCCTGAGTCTGATTGCAGATTACGCCCGTATGCGTATCAGAAAGAAGTTCGGAGGATACTGAGTTGAAGTTCAGGCCTGCTCTGGGGGCATCATATGCTATATCCGCATTCTTATTCGTCTCCTCACTGATCTGCCTGTTCTTACAGCCAGAGCTGGAAGGGCTCAGGTTGATCTGGGAGGCCAGTCTCATCTTCTGTCCTCTCCTGATTTTTGGATCATATCTGAAGGGAAAGGCCGCTTCTTTGAGGACTGCACCTTTTCTGATACTGGATGTTCTCTTCTGCGGAGCAGTCTTCTACCTCTCCTATTCAGGTATTCTCAATGGGGACTTGATCATTAAAAGGCCGCTTGGGGTTGGGGCATCATTTGAGTACTCATTCATTTTCCCCCTGTTGGTTCTGCTGGCCAGCCTGGTGTGCATCAAGGATGCACTGAACATATACTACGGCTACACCGCCCGGGGAAGGGAGGCGCTGGTATTTCTGAGCATAAGGATGTCGGCAATGCTCTCCATCATTCTTTTGGGCGGAATCCTGTTCATCATCATCTACAAAGGCATCTGGGTGATAAACTGGGAGTTTCTGACCGCGCCCCACAGGAGGTTGGGGCAGGCGGGGGGGATCAGCACTGCTATACTGGGATCCCTGTGGATGGTTTTAGGGGCCATGCTCATCTCCTCCCCCCTGGGAATCGGGGCGGCCATCTACCTGCATGAGTATTCCAGGAGCGATAGGCTCAACCGGCTGATCACCATTGCCGTGAGTTGCCTGAATGGCGTCCCCTCTGTGGTCTATGGCCTCTTCGGACTGGCGTTCCTGGTTACACTGTTTGGAGTCTCTCTCATCTCCGGCTCCATCATCCTGGGCCTGATAAACATCCCTACCATAATTCTGACCAGCCAGGAGGCTTTGAAGAGCGTCCCCAACTCCCTGCGGGAGGGGAGCATGGCTTTAGGAGCAACCAAGTGGCAGACTATCCGCAAAGTGGTCCTGCCATCTGCCATGCCCGGCATCCTCACCGGGGTGATCATGGGGGTGGCCAAGGCCTCCGGAGAGACCGCGCCCATCATGTGGACAGCGGTCACCTTCACCGCCACCCCGGTGCAGATGATCTACGGGATAATTCCCGACCTGTTCCAGCCGGTGAATAATCTGAACTATCATCTGCTTAATTTGATCTATTTCCTTGGGGCATGGGAGGTCGAGGCCCGGGCCTGGGGTACGGCTCTGGTGCTGATATCACTGGTCTTGAGCACCAACCTTCTGGCCATCGTAGTGCGAAATCACTACCGCAAGAAGATATCCTGGTAAAATGGCCGTCGATATTGATACTTTCGTGTAAGGACGGGATGGGATTTATCGGTAAACCTGGGGCCGCTATTTTTCCTTTCGTATTTATGCCCTTGCGGTGAGGCCCAAGCATCCAGATTTACCACGAAGATATAGAAGCACGAAGAAAAATTTCAGAAAAAGAGATATCATACATCCATTTTTGCTGCAAGGCAGCCCATTGTCCGGCGGAGAAGGTCTTCGATCCTTCCCACCTCATCGCTCTTCAGATCGGTCGGCAGCAGAGGGAGGGCTAGAAGGACCGCTGTATCCAGCCTGAGCCTGGCCTTGGGTCCCCACTGGCTCCTTGCCTTCGCCAGCTCATGCTGAAGGGCTTTGATGCTGATTGAGATGGCCTGCAACTCTTCTTCCACCTGGGCGATGCTCCTGTTCCTGCAGTTCATATCCCAGCCCCTCAACACGGCAGAGACGAGGCCGGCTTCATGCCCCTCGGGAATGCCCACCGTCTTCAATAGATCCAGAATCAGACCGAGTTTGAGCGATCTTACCTCACCGGCTCTTGATGCCAGACCCCCTCTCTGCATGAGTGCTTCGTAATACTTGAGAAGGCCAGTGAGGCCATCAACATAACGCATGTCTCCATAGCCCATTGCATTAATCATATATTTCCCACCTATTAAAGCTGAAAATCGGATCGGAACATCTCAAAGAGAATCGATCGGAGTTTGTGCGAAATAGCGATTCGGCACTCCTGCCCCCAAGGGGGTTGGTGCAGATAATACGTTCTGCGTTCATTCTCAAATCGTTAGGCACCAATCAGCGATTGAAACCACCCAATATATTTCTTGTCTTATTAGACTATATAGTGCTATATGGGGTATATAGAATGCGTCAGGCTGGACAGCGGGAGGGATGGAAGGTTCAGCGATGAAATAAAAGGTCCTGATTAGCTCAATCTTCCTCTATTCGCCCAAAGGATTTGGATCGGCAGGTCTTGACTCCGGGTCTAACTCATCAATTTCAGCAGAAAAATAAGGCGAAAGAATATCAACAAAGCCCGCCACTTCACTTTATTGCTAGGCTTTCTCCTTCTCTGTCAGGTCATAAATCTCGGGGATGACGCTCTGTATGTTCTTAAAATCCTTGAGCAGCTTTAGCCCTTTAGGGGTGGTCTTAAAAATGACCGATGACTTGGTTGTTGAAGTCTCCAAAAGGCCATTTTTTGTAAGCAAATCAATATAAGGAATTACCGTCCTGAAGTTGAGGTTTGACTGGTAGACGATTTTGGTCTTGCTCGCGCCCTCAACGCAGACATCTAATATTTGGGATATTATGGCATCTTTGCTTCTCTTCATCTACTTCCCCCACCACATAAATCTATTGCATCCCGAATTTTGATATTCTCCGGAAGGCTTTTCTCTAAACGAGCAATATTGCCTTGGAATCACAGTCACATATAAATCTATCGCATTGCTTTGCTGATTAATTATTATCACGTGATCTGCTATATGCGTTATTTTCCAATTATCTGCAGAATATATATAATTTTATTTTTATTATTACAAATAACTGCCAAATTCAAAACAGAATACAGCTGGATCGAGTATTTGATGACATGAATGCAACATCTGAAATATGTACTTGAATACGTATTCGCGATTCTAATAATAATTGTATTCTAAATAATTCATTTTATAATAATTCGACAGTATGATACTTATAAATTATTTATTAATAGTTATATCGAATCTAAATTGGCTTAAGGCGCATGTAGCCTTGGAGTACGGAGACAATCAAAAATTATATTAAATCTGTAGAATGGATGTCGAAGAGCTTCGGGAACCATATTCTTCCTTCATACTGCCTATGTAGAACAAGTCATAATATAATAAAATTCTATCTGAATGTAGTCCGAATAATGGGATTCAATCTATAAATAGCGATAAAGGTTGATATACCTTGAGCGGATACACTCTGATTTAGAGTGATGTACTAAAGGTATGGAAGCCTTTTAAGTGCTGTAGGGTGGATGTTTTATATGGGCGTTGCAAAATACAGGCCTGCAATCAAGATTGTTCTCAAGCTTCTTGAGTGCATTGCAAAGAGCCAGTCAAAAGGGCGTGCGCTGAAGACCCATATAATCCAGTGTGCCAATCTGAAGACGACTTCAGCTGAGAAGTATATCAATATGTTAAAGGACGCCGGATATGTAGAGGAGAAGAGAGAAGCATGGGGGGCGAGGGAAGTGATTGTATACGAGCTTACTCCCCTGGGCAAATCAAGGTATGAATGGTTTAAAACTATCAACGATGAGCTCTTTGTATTGAATGAATGGGCAAGTGAGTGAGAATGACGGAAAATAAAGCCTCGATAGATACGGTATATGATCTGGTAGAGCGCGTGGAGCAGAAGAAGAAACGGCTCACTCTTACTGTTATTGGAATATCTATAACATCGCTGCTCGGTGTCTCGGTTGATGCATTTGCTTTCATTGTCTATTCGCATCAAAAAGGAGCCGTTGATATTATCAGTGCCAATATCATATTGCTAACTGTTATATTTGTTATCTCTATAATTCTTGCATTAATGGCTGCCCGGAAGTTCTCTGTTTTAAAGAGGCTGAACAAGAACCTCGGATCCATGGAAAAGCTAGAGGACACCATATATAATGAGGTCCTGAAATATCGTATCGATAATTTATAGCTGTACTGAATTTCTCCTTTCCTTTCTGGCGGGAGGTCGTCTCCCGGGGAGGGACTTCGTTATCGTTCCTCCAAATTCTCTCCCTTATCGTCAAATAAATAATCATATGGGCGTCAATTAAAATATAAAAAAACGCATTGGGGAAGATAGATCCATAAGGAGGCAACTTTATGGAGGCAAATGCTTTCCTATCAGATCTACCTTTATCCTCTATAACAATTGCCATCATTTATATGTTTTATGGATTAATAATGCGCCTGAATTGTCACGTGCCAAAAGTACGGAAGGCCTTAAATAAAGCTCTTTGATGAAAAACACAATTTTTAAAACAGTATAATTGTGATAAATCCAACAGTACTTACCTATGATACGCATCTGAACGTCTGATCTGTCTCAAATAAAGCAGGCCAAAAGAGTTAAATATTTGCAATACTTATCTTAAATCAGTATTATAAGTAGGAGGGTCGATATGAAGTTGTTCTCTGCAATTATGGTGGTGGCAATATCTCTATGCTGCCTTATGATGCCTGTTTTAGGCATTAGCGTGAGTTTTACCGTAGAAGAAAACGGAAATACGGCGATTTCCTCATCAACCTACCAGCTGGATAGAGAGGCAAGTCTGCGATCAGAGACCAATGGATGGCGGACAGATACCGCCATCAATGGAGCAGGCATTGCCAGGCATAACGGGCTTTTCGTGGCCACAGATAATCCCAATACGAATACTCAGATATCTTCCGCCGGCCTGAATGCCAGCATCATGGCAGATGGAATGGAGGTCGCCTCAAAGTCTGGGGATCTGGTTATGGGAACTGATATGTTAATGGAGACGGGATCTCTCATTGCTGGACCTGATTATACTGGGGGTGGGGGAAGAGCGGATGCCTATGTATTGTTGGGTTATAGATGGAATACAAAGGATCCCGGACTGAAATGGATGCTGAGGAACGATTCAATCATGGCGGCTGAGGGTCTGAACAGTACAGATGTAAAGAACGCCATAAAAGCCGCTGCGAATACCTGGGATGAGGCATCCAACCAGAATCTCTTTGCAGATAACAGCATGGTCACTCTGAATCCACTGGCAGAGCCTGATAAGTTCAATAAGATAAATACAATAAACTGGAAATCATTCCAAGCAAACTGCAATGCCCTCGCATATGCCAGGACCTACTATTATGGGAGCAGGCTGGTTGATGGATATGGAACGGCAATAGAATCCGATCTGGTTTTCAATGCTGATAAGAAGTGGCGGTTGGATGGCGGCAATGCTACAGATATCGATGTTCAGTCAGTAGCATTGCATGAGATGGGCCATACTCTGGGGCTGGGGGACATTTACGGCATTACAAAGTACAAGTACGATACGCAGCAAGTAATGCATTACTATTCGAAGGAGAAGAGGTCACTTGGAAATGGTGATAAGACTGCGGTGTGGGAGCTATATGGATGATGGTATGTCCTTGACGGTATGATTGCCAGCCATTGTGGCCCCCTGTCAGATGCAGGGATCGATATATGATCTGCAGTTGGAGGTGACCATTCGGTCGATCATAATCAGGATCATCTTCTGAGACGGTGGATCGCTTGACGGGCTCTTGCAGCGGTCAAGCATATTTTTCCTCCTGGATGAATGTCGCCAATCCTTCGGCATTCAGCGAATTTTTTTCCTGGGTGCAGTAAACTCATATCCAGTTTTAGATTCTCACCTACCATTGATGGCGGACATTTATAGTTATACTCTGCGAAAAGACTAAATACAACGACATTCAACGAACCAGTCAGAGGAAGCCTTTGATCCAGTATGAAGGAGCCTCGACTGATCCAACTCCAAATTAAGGATCGGTTCTATTGCAAAGGAGGATAGATTTGATGAGAAGATGTTATGCTATGGTAGCATTAACTATATTCTTTTATAGCTTAATGGCCCCTGCCCTCAGCATAGATGTGGGTTTTAGCTCCGAGAAGAGCGGTCATATCGCATCATCATCTGCCAGCTATAACCTGGATGACTCCACCAGACTGGAGGAGTCGGCAAAGCTGGGTGGCGGAGATGTTAACAGGGCCCTCACTGCAAGCGGATCGGGTGAGAACAGTATTTTAATCTCAAACAACGCGAATGGCCTGAGCACTGGCTCAGAGATGAACAGCTCAGGAGATTTCCGGACCAGTGCCATTGCGAGCGCATCTGAAAGTGGAGCCTTCATCAGCCAGGACACAGCCATCTCAGGCAACTCTGGCGGAATAGCCTATTATGCTGATTCTCCGGAGAATAGAATGTTTGTCTCCAGCGGCTTCGATGGCCAGGGCGATCTTTCCGCGGGCGTATCTGCTGGAGCAGGGAAGAGTGCTGCCATATCCGGCAATGTGGATGCCCTGGGCGTTAATATGCTGGACAGCGAGAGTATGCAAATTATGGGCTCCGGGGATATATCCATGGCAGTCAGTGGCCTCTCCAATGATGGCCAGGGAAGCTTTGGCCTCATCGCCTCAAATGCCAGGAAGGATATAGGTAGCGATCTATCCCGGGAGCTAACCGGTCCGGCTATAACCACCTCCGGAGGAAGATCCTCTGCTTATACTCTACTGGGTTATCGCTGGAATACCAGGGATCCCCAGATAAAGTGGGTCTTGAAGAATGACGGTACCATGAATAACGAGGGCCTGAATACCGCCAATGTGAAGGGCGCAATCGAGGCAGCCTCGAATACCTGGGATGCCGCATCAAATCAGAACCTGTTTGCCGACAGCAGCTTGGTCACAACGGATTCGCTGGTGACTTCTGACCGGTATAACCGAAAGAATACCATCAACTGGAAGCCTTTTATCACCAACTGCAATACATTGGGCTATGCCAGAACCTATTACAGCTCAACAGTGGTTGGTGGTTATTACAGCGCTCTTGAGTCTGATCTGGTACTGAATTCAAACTACAACTGGCGAACTGATAGCGTCAATAAGGCGGGCGTTGATGTCCAGTCAGTTCTATTGCATGAGATGGGCCATACCCTCGGCCTGGGTGATCTTTATGGCAAAGCGGCTTATGCCTATGATACCCAACAGGTGATGCACTACTATTCAGGCGAGAAGCGCTCTTTAGGAAATGGTGATAAGACCGGAATATGGAAGCTTTACGGATGAGGTCTGTGATTTGAGAACTCATCGCCCACCATTTTTAAAATATTATATACTTACTTTTTAGAGAATATCGTCTTCATTTCAATAAAGCATCAGCAAAAGATATATGTATCAAAAAGCTTAACACGAATATGGCCGAAGGAGGGCGAAAAAATATCAGACATGGGGTAATTTGCGTTTTCATATTTATGCTGGCGACATTATCAATAGCCGAAGGAAGGACCGGCTATGATATTTATGTTACGGTAAATGATAGCAACAACAGTACCTCATGGAGCAGGAGTCACTTCACATCGGTCTACGAGTTCAACTCAGAAAGCCACTACAAAGGCGATGGGAACTCTTCCAAGTATGTATTCATCAAAGGTCTTGATGATGTCAGTCTTAAAGAGAACACTCACACAAAAGAGGGAAGGCTTAAGGAGGATAGCCTCTTATCTGCAGGAAGTTCAATCAACTTTGTCAACATTGAGGAAAGGGTATCCGATAATGCCGAAAGATATAACGTAGAGATCAATGAGAGCATGCCCTCTTATCTGATGAGCGTTGAAGAAATCATGTATCGGGGAGAAGGAATATACAAAAGAAATATATTCAAAAATCATGATGATAAAATGATGACCAGCTATCATGCTAAGAAGTTCTCTGAATCGTCCGCTTTCCTGGCAAAATACAAAAATGCATTGATCATCGCAGAGGTAGTTCCCGACGGTGTCGACCAGTTTGTGGGAGAGAATTACAGTTCAGTGCTTCAGTTTGCCTCTGAATCAGATATATACTCTGGATTCGAATTTAAATCCCCAGACAGAGATATCGAAGAGGACTACGTGGGCTCATTCAAGATCAATAAAAAGGTTAGCTCGGAGCACAGCTTCCAATATGCGGAGGATGATATGGGTGACATGCTGGATTGCTGTCCGGCAGCCTATCCCGGGCTGGACTATTCGCTTAGAGCCGCTTGGTCGTGTCTGTGTCGTTCGGCGCTGAATGATTCAAGTTTGGCAATTAAATGAGGTGTTAAAATGAGAACGGGAATGAATGTCTTATTGGCGCTGTTTGTATTTATCGCCACTGCAATGATGAGCGTGCAGGCCGCATCAGCACAGGATGTGAGTCCTTCTTCCGGCGCGGTCGATCAACCCACTCTTAAGATCATGCAGGTTCAGAATGCAATAGAGACGGAAAAAGGAGTTACAGAGAGAAGAATCTGGAACTCCTACGTTGAGAATTTCGACTATTCATGGGAGATCATGAATAACACAGCACAGGGAAATGGCTCGAACGAGTCAATCAGAGATGCTATGGTTGCCATCACAGCACTCCTGGTCCTGAATTCACAGGGCCTGGCTGAAGCGGAAAGCATTACCCCGTCCGAGGAATTCAAAGATTTCCATAACTACACTATCAATTCAATGAAGTATTTCAACATATATCTTTACAATATAGCGAAATTGCTTGAAACCAGAAACGCAAGATATTCCAATGCCGGCCGAGATGCATTTAACTACAGCCTGCAATATTATGATTTGGGCAAGGCAGAAGCCGAGTTCCTCTTCTGAGATGAGCAGGTCTTTTACATTATATTTTTTTAATACTTTCTATTTTACATTCATCACCAATCTCTCTGCATTATTAATGTGATGGTTTTCCGATTTCTGGAAACCATCAGTTGCCGGCTTACTGTAGCTCTTAATTCGCATTAGCATCTATAATTCGTCTCTCCTTAATAACAGGGATGAGATATGACTGCGTAAATAATATGGAGGCAAGAATATGGAGGCAACGACTTATGGAAATTAGATCGCTCAAGGGCATTATTGTCCTCGCGTTGTTTTTAACCTCGATGGTGTCGCTGTCATCAGCAACCTGTCCCTGGTTTATTCGGGGTGAGAATTATATCGCTCAATGTGGAGTGATTAAAGAGGTTCCTGAAAGCAAGGGCATCCTGGCAAATGATCCGCGGGCCATTGCAGTCCTGGATCCGGAATTGATAACGATCGATCCCAAATACGGCTCCATAAAAGTAGCTGCAAACGGGTCCTTTGTTTATTCACCATCCCCGAATATCCCGCAGGGGACCTATGTGCAATTCAGGTACAGTGCAACCAATGGTGAGTGTCAATCAAGATATCCGGCAACAGCCAAGTTCAGGATCTCATGCTCATGCCGGCCCAATATCCCGATCATGGATCCGATCTGTCTTCCTGCCACACTGGATGGGATCAGGGGTATTCTGCTGGAGCGAGGTGCAGGCTGTTATGGGTGCGGAGATCTCACACCAACCATCAATCTGAATGAGATCGATCTGGACAAGAATGGCAATCCAATAGCGGGAACATATTCCTTCTGTATAAGATGCCGGGGTTGTATTAATCAATGTGGACAGATTACCCTTATCGATTGCGACGATGATCGTCCCCTGGCCAATGACGACACTGCTACCACCATCGAGGACACCCCGGTGGACGGCAGCCTGGCGTCAAACGATGAGCTCTCCGATGACGGCGGAAATGTCTGGTCAAAGAAGACCGATCCGGCAAACGGCACCGTTGTGGTGAATCCGGAGGGCACATTCACCTATACCCCGTCTGAGAACTACTGCGGCCCGGACAGCTTTGTCTACACCCTCACCGATATTGATGGTGATTCCGATACTGCTACGGTGAAGATCACAATAGAATGCGTAGACGACCTTCCTGATGCTGTTTGCGATAGCGCCAGCATATGCCAGGACAAGATGCTGATTGGTAGTGTTGCGGACAACGACCACCTCTCCGAGGACGGTGGAAATACCTGGTCATTGCTATCGAATCCTGCCCATGGAACTGCGGTTGTCAAACCGGATGGCACATACAGCTACCTACCTTCCCCGGGCTGGAGCGGCACAGACATGTTCACCTACCAGCTCTGCGATACTGATGGCCAGTGTGACCAGGAGACGGTAACCATAACCGTAGTCGGAAAATGCAATTGCGAGCTTATCAGCATATCGCAGGATGGATGCATGTCTCCGGATGAGCTGGAGGCCTTTATCAGAGAGACAAATGCTCCCGTCTGTGCCGAATGTGATGAGACCCCAGAGTGGTCCTTCCCGGATTGGCCCCTGGACCAGACGACTGGCTATGTGCTGTCGGGCGAATACACATATAGCGTCACCTGCCATGCAGGGGGGGAGGATCTTGATGGTTGCGACTCCACCTGCACCGGACAGGTCTTGACCACCTGTCAGGAGGGTGTATGCCCCTGTGTACCCTATGCCGAAGACATCACTTTGGGCCCCGATGTGAGCAAACAGGATTTAGCGGCCCTGGTCGTCGCCGATTGCCAGGGTAGCGGGACCTATTTCTGCGATCAAATGCCGGCGATAAACCTTGACGGCGTGACCTCAGATCCCGACACGGGATTTGTAACCGGTGGCAGCTATACGGTTGACTGCAGCCCATCATGGATACAATGCCCGGTTGCCGAGGGTGATGTGATAGTGGAATACGATTGTGCTGCCTATGCACCGGACATCTGCCTGCCTATAATCTGCATAGAGATCTCCAACAAATTCTCCTGCAAAGACTACAGCCTGCCTCAATACAGTGCTGCATTGAAGCAGAAGGTGATACAAGCCGGAGGAGGATGCACAGGCGAATGCGGAGAGATTTTCGTGGTGCTGCCGGATGATATCAACTGGGGGAATCCAGGCTCATACCAATACACTGTAGTATGCAAGGATGCCAGAGGGGCAATTATTGCCTCTGATACCGGACAGCTGATCCTGGACTACAACTGCGGCTGCGGACCGTGCGGATGTGCTGGTCTCTGCTAATTGGACTATGAGCACCCTGGTGCTCTCAGCTATTTTTTGATTTAAGTGCATTGATTCCTATGGTGAATGTGCAGTCAGGCATCCGGTTTCCCCCAAGTTCCAGTCAGTTGTTGATTACAGGCGCCGCGATTCTGATTCGAGCTTAGATCTCAGTGCAGTCAATGCAGGCTGGTCTGGCAGCTATGAAGGTCTATCGAATGCGGGCAAAAATCCGCTCGCATTCTATTGGATATTTTCCCCACTTCAGTTTATATAATATATTCCGTCGGTGTTATCGATCATCACCGGATTCTGGCTGATCAAATGATTTCTGGACCATTTCACAGTATCTACATTCGCTCTCTCGAAGCACCTTCGCAACAGAACTCTGTTGCTTCTCTCCTTCTCCTCTTTGATGGCCTTGATCAAATAAGAGGTGAATACGCTCATGGATCCGGTCCATTCACCATTGCTGGATTCATTGTACCTGGATGAGGCTATGATCAGCTGGCCATCGCCGATTGCCCTGCTCATGCCTTCACTGTTACAGGCATCGATGATCATAGCAAAATTTTTTAGATTATTTATCTGCTCTTTCAGCTCAATTTCGCTGATGTAGGTGGAGACATCTCCATTTGCATCCTGAGGTATGAGGTAGAAAGCGTCATTTTTCGTCTTTGTGCCGTGGCCGGAGAAATAGAATATCACATTACCAACATTCGGTTTATCTCTTATCTCCTCAAATGCCTTCTTCAGGATGTTTTCTTTGGTCGGCTTTTCGTCTGTCTGATCGCTGAGCAGGACCACATCATACCCCATCTCTTTCATCAGGTCTGCCATCGATCTGGCATCATTCGCGCAGGTATGCAAACTCATGCGATCATCGTACTGATCGATCCCCACAATTATAGCATAATTCTTAAGGTCCTTCTTATTTCTTGGGGAGGGCAGCCTCTGGGGAAAATTGCCATATCCTCCTTCTTTGAGTCCGTTTATTCTATAGGGATCCAGGGAGTCGCTGAAGGGAGTCAGGATCTGGTCATTGCCCGGTTGTGCTGGTGCTGCGCCAACTATGTGTGATGCGGAAAGGGAGGTTTCATAAAGCTTGGAGATGCGCTCTGGATTGAGCAACTGAAGGCTATAAGAATCGCCTGTTCTGAGCTTATCCTCAAATTCTCTATCAGTAGATGCCTTGATATCGGCGATCCTGTTAATGGAATCATCAATAATATCGCTATCCATAAAAGCGATATTGCTCTCTTTCACCACGCCCAGGGAAGAGCTGTAATCAAGCAGCATTTTTTGTGTCTTTTCATTCCTCTGGATGTACTGCAATTCCGGGGAACCTGTGCTCATGCCCGATTGGCTGAGTAGATCATCCCCTCCTTCCTCCTGCCCACCTATCTGTGGCAGATAGTTATAATTGGATGAGGTAAATTTCGGGAACTGAATCTCACCTTCTCCCTCATCAGTCATAAAGAGGTCATTTAAAGATAGTTGCAGGGATTCCAGCTCTCCTGGGCGCACAGAGGATGAGAGAATCTTTGGATGCTCATGGTCTTGGTATGGGGCAAGCCAGTCCCATCTCGACATATTTTCATATTGCTGGGTAAGATTGGCCCCGGAGAGGGTTACGGCCAGGCTTTCCTCTCCTGTGGTAATGAAATCGTCCAACGCTCCCGCTAATGAGATCTCCAGACAGCATAACAGGATTAGGAGATGCTTCATGCTCAAAGGCATCACTGGCCGTTTATCGATAAATACCAATCCTGTATGATCCTATATAAAAAAAATCCATATTAGCTGTAAGTAATGATATTACTTATCAAAACTACCGAAAAGCAACTCTTATGGATGGTTCCTATTCCTTTAATAAATTACAGGTGCAAGTTATGTACGACCACCTGGAAGGGGAAGATATCCTTTCCACGGATTGGGGAAGAATTACATAAGGAATGATTAGGAGGCAAAAAAGCTATGTGGAAGTATCTAGCAGCGTTAGTGCTTCTCCTTACAATGGGAGCAGCGAGCGCAGAACTAAATGTTTGTACCGATTGCTATGCAAACATCATCACCCAGACTGATAATCAGGTGATCGAGGATGCCAGACTTGGCTGGAACTTAGCTGAGGGAACTGAGCATATTGATAGGGTAGGCGTTGGCAACGAGGGTCTCTCTGCAGCAGTCATCGTCACGCCCGCACCCCAGAATAACGCAACTGATAGCGTCTTCAGGGTCGCTGGCTTTGCCAGAATCGATCAGGTCATGAACCAGAAGATCTCCGGCATTGGAGGAGATGAACCGGCAGACCCCGATCTCGGCAGTGGTGAAGGCGCAAAGGGCCTTACCTGGAACAAGGCTATTCAGGCTGCCTGGATCGCTAACCAGGGCTTGAAGGAGCTGGAAGAGGATGAGAACGGCGAGTTGGTTTGGGTCAAGGAAGGTGCCTACATCGGTCAGACCACCAACCAGACAACCCAGAATATAGCCGACTACGACAGCCGCGAGGAGGCCAAGGTATACAACGTTGACAACAAGCTGGCCATGATCGTTGATGATCTCGAGACTGTGATCAAGATCACTGCCACTGCAGACTCCAAGACAACCGATAGCCAGTCATCCAACGGCACCATCAACAACTACGTTAACAACACAGTGACTGGTGGAGATCCTTAGACTAATAGGATCAGAGAGTCATTGAAACGCAATAAAGAGCAAGAAGATATGGAACAAGGCGAGGGCATGAATGCCCCGCCTTATTCCTTAAATTTATTATTACAGCTATGTCTCAGATCTTCAGATTCTCCTGGCCATTCATCCTGAAAGTGGCGCTGGTCTTAGTGGTGATGCTATCCCTGGAGAATGCCTTCTGTCAGGAATACTCCAATGAGGACGAAGATGCATACTACGTCAATACAGAGATACCAATAGATGATCCCCAAGATGCGCTGACCATCAGCACCAAGGATCTGCAGAGCATTTCAACCTTCAGCAATGGTCCTTTGGGTCTGTGGAGTGCTATGAATACATATGTCCTGCAAGAGGACGGCACCCTTAAAAGTTCACGTGAGACCGGGGTGTTTTCCTATGGATCTGAGTTGATGCAGATAAAAGAATACTCTTGGCTGATTGCCGAGGACGAACTTGGAAACGAGTTGTATAGTGATGGATATTTTATAAATTACACCCTGCAGGGCGCAAAGCTGCCTTTTGCTGTGATTCGAGAGGATATGATAACCCTTTCCGAACTGTCCCTTGCAAACAATGAGGCATTTAATTCCAGCTCAGTGACAAAGCTATTGTTATACGAGGATTTCTATGACAGTTACGATATTGATGCTTTGAATCGGGCTTTTGGAAAATCAAGTGACGTAAATGAGGTGCTCTTCAGATATAATCCGGAGTTGGGAAGCTTGGATCCGATGAATGAATCGACCCTGGACATGAGTTTATTTGGAGATATGTGGTCCGAGTTCGGCAATATCTTTAATAATCCTGAGGTCATGAAGATGTTCAATGACTTCGCCAAAGAGCAGCTTGAGAGACAAAGAGAAGAGCAGAACAATAAAGATAACCTCAATACAATCGAAAACATGTTTGATAAATGCGACGGTGGAGTCTGCTGCAAATGGGGTACAACGGCATAGAATAATTATGAACCCCGCCAATCTCCTTTTCTTAATTGCCCTTGCCATCATCATCTGCCCCTCAGAGGGGAATGAGAATGCAAAAGAGCTGGCAGCCCATAACCAGGGCCTTAATTATCTGTCCAGCAATGATACCAACAGGATGATCAATGAGTCAAATATAATTCTCGGCAGCATTGGTCTATTGCAGGAGCCATCGCCAAAGGATGAGCTATTCTTGATTGGAGAGGTGGCGATATCCTCAATCCTGGAAAAAATGGCGAATCTATCCAGCGACAACCAGAGCGCAGGTGGTGTAGAGCTGGTTGAGACAAGAGATCTGGCGATATTCTATAGCGATATGAGCCATTCGTTAGGGATTGAGAGGATCCCTATAATACTTGCCCGGCTGGATTCCCAGAAAAAGGCCATTCCAATCGGAAACCTAACTGAAGAGAGGGCTATGATAAATAAAACAACCATTCGGGAAGATCTATTTCAGCCATCACAGCCTGTATTCACTTTAGTTGAGATCTCTGAGGGAAGCAGGCAGTCCTCGAGTGGAGGTGATGTAGTATGGATTTGATCGTTATACCATCGATGATAGAAGGCCGGAAGGCAATGGAAATGGCCATGGTTGTCATGTCAATAATCTTTATGATCAGCTGTTCATCTGCCGATGTGAGCCTGCACAATACATATGCAATCAGCGGCAGTGAGACTATTGAGGACATATATCTGCGCGATGTGGATTATACCAACAAAGCCAGCGTTTATCAGACATCTTACTCCGCCAGCTCAGCAACCAACCCGGCAGAAAATGCCAGTAGCAGTCGCTTTAAGGATGTTGCTTATATGAAGACCATGGATGGCGATCAAGGGGCCGGTCTGCAGATCGCTGCCAGTGATCTGTACTACACTCGCAGCATATCCGGCGGGGAATCTGACTCCATCCTCTTCTCCTATCGGGCTGGTTCCGGCGATGTCCAGCTGAACTATTTTACCCCCCTCTCGGCAATGGAAGAGGATATCTCTCTCGATAACAATTCTTATCGGGGAAATTTTTCGGTATTTAATTTGAAGGCATATTCCCTGGGTAATGGGGAATGCATCGTTGATAACCAGAGCAGTCTGAGGCATAACATTACCATGAAATTTCTGGATAAGTTTGATGAGATAAACGCAGTGGTGAATACAGGTCCGCAAAATGCAGGGAACGTTCCTTTGAAGTATAAATGGACTGGCTACAGCTCTCAGAGAGATTATGCTTTATCGGGTATAAATGTCGTGTTGACTCCGGGCAATAGGAGCGCCAACGCCTCGATCAACGGCACAAGCTCCATACTTGAACCAAAATTTTCTCCGGATGAAGACAAAGGGACATATGCATATCCGCTCACAATCAATGAGCAAGGGCTGATCAAATGGGTGGGCGATAGTCTCTGGGTATATCAGGTCAACCGGACCCTTGTCATGCAGTACAGATTAAATGCAACCGGTGGATCGGTGAATCAGGAGACTCCCACAACGGAGTGATTCCCCCACCTAACCATTCCCTGCTGCCCCTCAAGGCATCAGTATCATTTGCTGCTTTGAGGGAACCGCAGAATGCATTCAGGGAAGGGCCCCGTGCCGCAGCAAATGGGGGTGATAGTATCCATTTAGATCTGCGCAAAATCGTGGGGGCGATGTACGACAGAGATTCTCCACTGCGCCCTTGGGTCTTTAGGAAAATCTCCTCTCTCAACTCTCCCCGACCAGATTAAATCCGGGTGCTATCGAGCAGCCGGCACCATTTGCCAGAAGGAGGGTTTGATAGCCATAATCTGCAGCATTCCACAAGTCATGCCAGGATCCTGATATAATCAGATCCAAGCGGGCAATTGCTTCCCGGCTGGAGTTTATATCCATCTCCTGCAGACCGTCCTCAGAGTTCATCTGCATCTCATCGGGCAAACGGTCAAAAAAATGAATACTCTTTCTGCAAAAGTCGACACCCTTTGCATCATCTCTGCTACTGATATCCGTCAAGATCCCATTTAAGTCAGCAGCGCTGATGCCCTGAGCATCGACTCCATCCCTTTGCATCACAAATGATGCATCTATCAGATCGGGATTGGACATTCCCTGCTTTTGATTTAACTGCTGAATCTGAAAGATATCTCCTCTTTTAATGCCTGATATCTGGATGCTGTCCTGCAGGCAACCATTACCATCTGTAATCTCTATATCCTGGTTGAGGTTCTGTATGATCCAGCTTTCTGCTGCCGCTGGCAAAGCGATGATAAAGAGGTTTGCCATGGCGCATAGTACCAGTCCTGTCTTGAAGCTCATTTAGTAGTACTCAGGATGACGGCAATCCTGTGCCTCCAATTGTTAGTCTTATTGAACTTTTTGCCGTATAAAAGGTATGGAACCTCAGGATAGAAATTAAACTGAATTGTTCAATATCAGTAATTTAGAGAAGGGCATTTGCTTCCCCTCAGAAAGGATTTATAACCTCTGAATTAAATCAGTTGCAGAGGAACGATTCATGCCCGAACTCAAATCAACTCCCTGGAGATCCATAAGGATGCCTGGAATGATCCTTTTGGTGATGGCAGTATTCTGTTCATCAGCAAGTGCCGGGTGCTCCGCCTGCACTTTTGTAGATAGCTGGATAGAGGAGACGATAAACAGCATCTTCTCAGGCACCTTTTTGTCGGATAAAGATGCTGATCTTGCCGGCCAAGAGGAGTCGGATTCCGCACCAATTCATACTGAGAGCGATTCTGCCCGCCATATGCTGCTATCGCCCCAGAACATCACCGGCGAGGAGATTATCCTGGATGTGAGTGACTATCCCGCCGCCTATATTCCCGGTGCAGTTCATATCTCCTATCGGGATTTCCTGGAAAATAACACCTCTTCCCTGAAGAACGTCTCCGATATCGCCCGGATTTTAGGTGACGCAGGCATATCCAGGAGCGATCCACTGCTGGTATACGGTGAATGCCAGCCCTGCGGCGGCGGTCCCTCTGCCGCCACCTATGTCTACTGGCTGCTTCGCTATTTGGGTCACGAAGATGTCTGGTTGCTCAACGGCGGGATAGATGCCTGGACTGAGGCGGGACTGGCTGTCGCCAACTCATCCGCAAGCAAGGAAATGAGCACCTATTCTCCCCAGCCAAGAATGGATCTTTACGCCAGTTATGATTATGTGATGAGCGGCCAGGCTCAGATAGTGGATGCCAGATCTGGAGAGGAGTTCGAGTATGGATCCATACCCGGTGCCATAAACATTCCCTATGAAGAGGTCCTGGATGGGAAGAAGATTCGAGAGGCTGACCAGCTCAAAGAGCTGTTCAGAAACCTGACGGTGGACAAACCGGTAGTGGTTTTTACCACCACAGGGACCAAGGCTTCTGTGACCTGGTTCTCTCTTACCATGCTCGGCTATGATGCCAGGATGTACACCTATCGGGACTGGTCGAAAGAGGATCGGTTGAGAAGAGCAGGTGAAGGAGGTTAAATCCGTTATGAAAATGATATCCTGGGAAGAGATGCAGGCCGTGGACGCGAACTGCCGCTACTTTGGCCTGCTGCCTCTTCAGCTTATGGAGAATGCCGGTGCTGCGATAGCGCGAGAGATCATTGCCATCTCTGCGGGGAAGAGGATTGTCATAGTGGCTGGCCGGGGAAACAATGGCGGTGATGCCCTTGTCGCTGCCCGCCATCTGCCGGGTTTTGATGTTACCGTTTATCTTCTGGGCCGCTCCGGCGATATATCCACCGAGGAGGCAAAGAGGAACTGGGAGATCCTGGAGCGTCTGCACTGGGATCTGCGAGAGGTGAGGGATGCCGGGGAACTGAAGCTTGATGAGTGCGACCTGATTGTGGATGGCATATTTGGCACCGGGGTGAAGGGAAGGGTGGCTGGCCTTGAGGCAGCAGCGATCGATGCCATCAACCTCTCCGGCAAGAAGGTACTATCAGTCGACATTCCCAGCGGTCTGGAGACCAATCGGGTGGTGAGTGCAGATCATGTGGTCACATTTCACCGTCCAAAGCCGGATTTGGTGGAGAGTGCTGTTGTGGCGGACATCGGCATCCCCCCGGAGGCAGAGCTTTTTGTGGGGCCCGGTGACCTGGAGCTATTGGGAAAGAGGTC
>JAXDAR010000175.1:0-18655 GCA_034679645.1 Methanothrix sp.
CTGCACGAGCACCAGCAGGCCCGCGAAGCGGCGCGGGAGAGGCTGCCCGAGTTTGGAATCAAGCTTTGAAAAACACGAAAGGCAGCCCAAGCCTTGAGCCCTTCATTTTCTGCAGTACATCGCTCACGTAGTTAGCGAGAGCCCGATGGACCGTTCTGCTCTCAGAAGAGGAGTCCGGCCCTGGCAGAGGCCGGAGACCAAGCGACCGGCAGAGCGGTAAAGGAGGTACCGTCGCCATTCAAAGGCTTGTGATATTATTAGTTAATAAGCCTTTTGTTTTTTGTATCACGAGATCTTTGAGCTCTCTATTCGCCTGGCTCTTTGCCATAGCCATGCAATTGTGATGATGATCACAATGAAGGGAGGAAATTTGTATTCCCAGTGAATACCGCAGAGAATTCGGCGCAGACACCTGTAACATCCTATAATTTCAACGGGATTTCAAATCATACCAGAGCGGGATTCATCTATGTCTATGCCGGATTTGCCTGGCCGCGATAACGGCTACGACAGAAGCGGGACACTGATCTACAGCAGCGGCGCGCCCTGGGGGGTCACCGACCCTGAAAGCAGCTGTGCGATATTACCGGTTCAAATGATTGAACGCTCTCTGAACAACTTCTTGGATGACTCAAAAGGTCAGATCGATGCTCCTTCCCTGCAGGACATCCTCCTCGCTCACCTCAACCATCTGGGTCTTCACCCCCGCCTCATTGCCCGAGAACACCAGATAGGGATCAACGGCATAGGTCTCATATCTCTTCTCAGTGGAATAGGGAACCCTCACTTCAAGCACATCTCCATTCCAGGCAGCCCGGTTGACATAGATGAACTTCCTTTCCATATTGGATGTCATATTCAGCAATACCCCAGCATTTTGATCCGGACTGGTATGAACTCTGATCAATGCTCCCGGAACGTACTGGAATATCTTGATCCTGCTTTTTCCAGGATCGCCTCCCAGGACCGTTCGCGACTCATATATCAAGCGGAAGCGGCTCATACCTGCCCCGTCGACGAGATAGAGCCGACCAAATGTGGTGTTGAGGAATCTCTCTTTGGGTGTAAGCTTGATCTGATCTCCATAATCCTCCCGCATCATGTAGCTATTGACATCCTCTCCCGCCCATTCTGCCAGAGAGGCGAGCTTGCTGTAGACCATGTTGTAATCGGTAAATACGTATCCCGCTTCCCTGGCGTCCATGATCTGTGCCGCTTCCGTCTCGTTCTCCGCCAGATAAAAGCGGACGGCATCCTCCACCCCGGACTGGAAGTTGTTTGTCACCACCGGCCGTTCCGATAGATAGAGTATCCAGTTGCCATAGTCCCACCAGCTCATCACACTGTACTCCGGAACCTCTCTTGGATCGGCATAAAAGCTGGTGGCATTGCTGTTCTCTCTCAGCCACAGCAAAGATTCATACCAGTCGCCTGCCACCGCTGGAGGGGTGCTCCGGGCAAATGAGATGGCATCTATTGCCGTTGGCAGTATGAGAAGGAGGATGATAGCAGCCGCCAGAGCATGGGGAACCCTCCTGCCATTCTCCTCCTGGATTTTCCGGAGGTAATCAAGGGTAAATAATACCAATATACTGATCATTGCGCCCATGTATATGGTGGATATGTACAGAAACCTGGACTGGCCAATGGTGAGGACGATGGAATAAAGCGCCCAAAGCAGGAAGAGCAGCAGTGCCTGCCTCCTTTCGCCCTCCAGTCTTCGCATATAGACTATGGTGGCGGCAGTTCCTGCCAGGGATAACAGGATGTTCAATCCCATCCGGGAGAAGAGCACCTGAACGAATGTTCCCCCGTCGTAGATCAACGGCTCTGCCTCGTCAATCCGGCCGATCATCCCCCCGCCCCAGATGTACCCCAATCCTGTGCGTATCAGGTTCTCCAGCCCGAATAGACCGCCCAATGGCTCTGAGAGCAGCAGAAAGGCAAGCGATACCGCCAGGATGGCCAGGGGAAATGCTTTCCAGGATATATTCCTCGCCGTCAGGAGCATGGCCAGGGCGAGCATAACCGCCAGGGCGGCGACTATGGCTGCCAATCCCAGGAAGGAGGGGGACATCCAGGGCGTATCCCGGTAGGGCAATACAAGGATAAGAGCGAGGATAAAGGCCACAAGCACGGCAGGAGCCATCCTGGGGGGCGAGCCGGCCCTCAGCTCCAGGCTCATGGCAACGGCGGCAATAAGCAGATAAGCTCCGAAATAGACGTCCGCGCCCTGCCAGGTATAGGCCAGGGCGGCCAGAGCCACTCCGCCGACAGAGGCATAAAGCCACCTTCTCCGGGGCCGGCCGATGGCCAGGACGAGAAAGAGCAGGGAGATGAGCTGAAAAAGTACCTCTAAAGAGTGGTGGTCGGTGGCGGCAAACATGGTGTAAAAGAGATGGTAGGGAGCGAGAGCAGTCATGAAGCCGGAGAGGAGAGCAACCCTGTGGTCGAAGAGCTCTTTCATTGTATAGTAGACCACAACCATTGCCAGAAGGCCGATGATCACCGGCACGAAAGCTACAGTCATCTCCACCCCGGATCTGGTATGCTGGCCTAAAGCAACGCATAAGCCTGCGGAGATCTGGTCGAAGAGGGGAGGCCAGCCGATAGACAGTCCGTGCGGATAGTTGAGGTAGGAGTCAAACCAGAGGACATCGGGAAAATTGCTCACTCCATACAGTATCCTCCTCATATGATAGTATTCATCGTAGCCCGGAAGGATTATCCCATTTTCAGCAAACGAGTTCCTCCCGGCAAAGAGCTTCAGCATCAGCCCGAAGACGATGACTGCAATGAGTTCAAGCGACTCGCTTCTCTTCTCCTGGTCCATGGTTCTCAGCATCTAATATTCGAATAATATAAAGTCTTTGAGCAATATTCAATAACAGGCAATCCAAAATTGCCTTCGGTGTTATACTGCCCCATCCAATCCCGGCTCCAACCTCCACACTCCTGGAAGAAGTAGCAGGAGGAGAACAGACGATGCAGGCAGCAATTGCATCAAAGCCGTGATGCTGGAATTATCCTCCTTACAAATATCACTTAGGAGCAAAGTTGAATAAAATGAAAAGAGGTCTGGCTGTGAGATCCATCCAGCCTAAGCGTTCATGGGAGCCGCCAGCGGATGCTCATCGATCCCCGGCCCATTTCCAATCATCCGGGGCTCATCGCAAAAGCCGTCCGAGTTGGTGTCATTGCAGCCCTCGCCGGGCTCATCGAAATCGCTATAATGATTTCCCATGAGCTTTGCACCCTTGAGCAATCCCATCAGACCCCCTTCCTTTATCTCCGTGCCCCAACTGTTGCCACCGGTATCATTGGCCGGGACCCTGTTCTCCAGAAAGTCATTGGAGTAGATGGTGTTGTTCTTTGCTCCCTCCTCGATATAAATGCCATACCGATTCTTATAGAGGACATTGTTCTGGATAGTATTGCTGGAGGAATCGACCAGTATGCCGGCATTGCCGCATCCGCATCCTCCGGAGCCGGTGAGGTTGAAGCCCTCTATCCGGGTGCCATTGGCTCTCAATGTGATGGCGCTGGAGGATTTGTTGGCATCCACCACCGGGCGTCCGCTGCCGGTATCAACGCCAATCAGAGCCACAGAATGCAGGACATTGACATGCTCCACATAGACTCCGCTTTGCACTTCAATGATATCCCCATCGCTGGCATTGTTCAATGCCTCTTGAATGCTGCTGTAATCTGCATCTTCAGGCGCCACCGTTATCCTGGCGGCGTTCGCAAACCCTATGATCAGAATTAAGATAAGGATCATTATTATTGAGCGCGCATGCATAAATCCCGGTTTGTCTCCATTTTCCTATTAGAACTTTTTCGTTAAGAGCCTATGGATCGCGGACGCTATCATACAAAATCGATGGTTCCAGGGCACTAACAGGCGGAAGTGACTGAATCCCGCCCATCGAAATGGATGAAAACTTAAACCATGAGGCGAAATAAGGGTGCCTGGTGGATAAAATGACGGACTGCATAAGATGCCAGAAATGCGGCAAAAGTGTCCCCGAGGATGAGGTCTTCGCGACAGAGGGCAAGACCTTTTGCGAGGACTGTTACATAGATGTCAACAACAGGATCCGGGTCTGTGATCCTTGGGGGGAGAGATCGAAGAAGATCTACCGGAAAAGCCACGGCCTGGAGGGCACGGATGGCCTGACCGATCAGCAGAAAGAGATCTATGAGTACATTGTGTCCCAGGGCAGGGCCACGATGGCCGATCTCGGGAAGAGGTTCAATCTATCGGAAGTTGAACTGAACAACCAGTTCGCCATTCTCAGGCACTGCCAGCTCCTAAAGGGGAAAAAAGAGGGAGATATTGTCTATATCGTGCCCTGGTAGTGTTGCCGATGGCTCCAAAGACCTTTCCGGGGCTTGGCCCTTTTGATAGCTCAAAAGCACCTTTTCAGACAAAATCCGCCCGGATTGCAGTATCAGGCTGAGCGAAAGGATCACTGCAGGTAGTTGTCGATGCTAGTCAGCCTCTCAGCATCGCTCTTGCTGATGCTCGCATCCGCCACCACCCTCTCCCGGACCTCAATGGGCGCCCTTGCCCGCAGGGCCAGGGCCAGGCAGTCGCTGGGCCGGGCATCTACCTCATTTTGCCGGGAGTCGCTTCTGATGGTCAGCCGGGCATAATAGATTCCCCCCTCCAGGTCGTCGATCAGCACGTTGGTGATGCTGGCGGACAGGCTCTCCAGGACGGAGATGAACAGATCATGGGTCATGGGCCGGGGGGCTAGCTCTCCGGAGAGGGCGTGATGGATGGAGATGGCCTCGGACAGCCCCACGAATATGGGCACTATCCGTCCTCTCTCATCCTCCAGCAGAACCACCGGCGCGGGATTGCTTCCTTCCGACTCTGCTATGTAAACTCCTTTGACCCTGACCGGGACAGGCGTCTCCATATTATCTTCATGATCGTTCATCTTATAAAACTCCGACGATCAAAATCCATCAGGCCCGATCGATGCCCATGCGCATGCACACACCCTCGACATCCCAATCCTTCTGGAGTATGCCCTGCATCTGCAGACCCAGGCCCATCTCCAGTTCTGCCGCTCGAACCTCTCCTGCGATATGCTCTTTTCTATTCACCACCAGGTCTAAAATGGGCTTGCTCTCAATATCCACCACCGCCCGGATCTGATCCTCGACGCGAAGATCCAGCTCCTTTCTCATGTCCTGAATGCGGCGGATGATCTCTCTGCTGTAGGCCTCCGCTTCCAGCTCTGGAGTGAGGGTGATATCCACATAGACGAATCCCCGCGAGAACTCCGCCGCCGGCAGGTTCTCCGGCGGAAGCTCCCGGAACAGCACCATCTCAGAGGTCACATTGAACTCTCGGCCCTGATGCTTCAGGACCGCCTGGCCCTCCCGGTCCAGATCGGCCTTAACTGCAAAGGGATCCGCTGCTGCTATGGCCTCCACCACCAGCCTGGCCTCTCCCTTATAGATCGGCCCGATCTTCTTATGAACGGGAGAGATCTCCAGGTCCATCCTGGGCTTCTCTCCCGGGGAGAGCACTGTGATCTTCTTGGAGTTGGTCTGCCCGCGGAGGACATCCTCCAGGCCACCCAGGTCCAGAGCCTCTTTGGCGGGGGCGATCACAATTTCAGATACCGGCCAGCGCAGCTTTCTGTTCCCTTTCTGCCGGGCATTGGAGGCGGCCATAGACACCTCCCGCACCAGGTCCATGCTTTTCTCCAGATCCGGATCGATCCATTCCCTGTCACCTGGCAACCAGTCGCACATATGAACCGAGGGCCTGGCATTCCCGTCCAGCCCCCGCACCAGGTTCTGGTAGATGGACTCGGCGATGAAGGGAGTGAACGGGGCCATGAGCCGGGCAAGTCTGGTCAGAACCTCGTAGATGGTGGCATAGGCGGCAAGCTTATCCGGATCATCCTGCTCAATCCAGGTTCTGGGCCGGACCAGTTGGATATACCAGCGGCTGAGGTCCTCTAAGACGAAGTCGGATATGGAGCGGACGATGCGATGCAGCTGGTAGTCCTCCATCCGGGCAGCCACCTCATCCGCCAGGCTGTTGACCCGGGAGAGGATCCAGCGGTCCTCAGGACGGAGGCTGCTCTTGTATAAGGAGAGGTCTGCCTTCTTCAGGTCGAAGTCGTCCAGGACCATATAGGGCAGAGCGAATCGATAAGCATTCCAGAAGATATTGATCATCCGGCTGGTGTTCTCCACCCCTTCCCAGGAGAAGTGCAGATCCTCCCAGGGAGCATTGGCCCCCAGGACGTAGAAACGCAATATATCGGCACCGAACCTTCCCACCACCTCCTCTGGCTGAACGATGTTCCCGATGCTCTTGGACATCTTCCTTCCCTGGTCGTCCAGGGTGAAGCCATGCATCAGGACGCTCTTGTAGGGAGCCCGGCCAAAGGAGACCATTGAGGCCCCCAACTGGGAGTAAAACCAGCCTCTGGTCTGGTCATGCCCCTCGGTGATGAAATCCGCCGGCCACCATTCAGCAAACTCCTCCTCGTGGCTGGGGAAACGGAGGGTGGCCCAGGAGGCTACTGCGCTGTCAAACCAAACATCGAAGACATCCGGAGAACGCCTCATCTTGCCGCCGCAGGGGCAGTCCAGGAGAATGCCGTCCACCTCCGGACGGTGCAGATCGGCAATCCTGGTGCCTGACCTCTCCTCCAGCTCGGCGGCAGTGCCTATGACCTCCATATGGCCGCAGTCAGGACAGGTCCAGATGGGCAGGGGGATGCCCCAATACCTCTGCCGGGAGATGCACCAGTCACGGGCATTGCTTATCCAGTCGGCAAACCTCGCCGATCCCGCCCACTCCGGATACCATGTCACCCGGGAGATCTCTTCCAGCATCTTATCCCGAAGATCGGATCTGCGCAGGAACCACTGGCTGGTGGCGATGAATATGATGGGGGTCTTGCAGCGCCAGCAATGTCCATAACGGTGGGCCAGCCTTCCCTGAGCCAGGAGCTTATTTCTCTCCTCCAGATCGGCAATAACGTTGCTATCCGCCTCCTTGATATACTGGCCCTGATACTTCTCTCCCGCCTCCGCGGTGTACCGGCCGTCTTCGCCCACCGGGCAGAATATCTCCAGGTGGTGATCCAGCCCCAGCTCGTAGTCCTCAAGGCCGTGTCCGGGTGCGATGTGCACGCAACCGGTATTCTCCGCAGTGACGAAGTCTGCGGAATAGACGCCGTGATCGATCTCCCTCTGCTTGGGGACCAGGTCGATCAGAGGGTGCTCGTAGCTCAGCTTCTGCATGTCCTGGGCGGATAGGCCCTGCAAGAGTTCGTAGTCCTGGTAGCGTCCTATCCGGAGGACGGAGTCGACCAATTCCGAGGCCATGATCAGGACCTCCGATTTGCCGTCCTTCCAGGCCCGAACGCGGGAGTACTGGAAGGAGGGATTGACCGCCACGGCCACATTGGCAGGAATGGTCCAGGGGGTGGTGGTCCAGATCACTATGTAGGTGTTCTCCTCCCCGATCACCGGGAACTTGACATAAATCGAGTAGTCGGTCTCATCCCAGTACTCCACCTCCGAGTCGGCGCTGGCCGTCTGGCAGCGGGGGCACCAGTTGACTACTCTTAAGCCCCTCTCCAGAAGGTTATGCTCGTGTGCCCTCTTCAGCGTCCACCAGGCCGCCTCCAGATACTCGTTCTTAAGAGTCATGTAGGGATCGTCCCAGTCCAGCCAGGCCCCCATGATCTTGAACTGGGCGGTCATGTCATCCTTCTGCCGCAGGGCGAACTCCTTGCACCTCTGGATGAACTTGTCCACTCCATAGGCCTCGATATCCTTTTTATTGCGGAAGCCAAAGGACTCCTCCACCTTCACCTCGATGGGCAGGCCGTGCATATCCCAGCCCGCCCGGTCCTTGACCTCAAAGCCGTTCATGGACCGGTAGCGTAAGACGGCGTCCTTGATCACCTTGTTCCAGGCGGTTCCCAGATGAATGCGCCCCGTAGTATAGGGCGGACCGTCGACAAAGAAGAATTTCTTGCCGCCCAACCTCAATTCCCGAACCTTGCGGTAGCTATCTTCCCGCTCCCACAGAATCCTGACCTCATTCTCAAGATCTTGCGCATTATACTGTCCGGCCACCTCAGAGATCACTTGCAATCCTCCGAAAAACGATTTGCATCCATGTAACACCTCTATATTTAGGCTTTGTTGCCCTTCTTATGGAGAGGTAATCCAGGGAGGAATATTGATATACAGATAACCCAAATCCCATATCGAGGGGTTATATATCAAAGAGGAGATCTGGATAGAGAAGTACCGGCCGGAGAGGCTGGACGACATCGTGGGCCAGGATCAGATAGTCCGCCGTCTGAAGTCCTATGTGAAGACGCGAAACCTGCCCCATCTTCTGTTCTCCGGGCCGCCGGGTGTGGGCAAGACCGCCGCCTCCATCTCCATCGTCAAAGAGATCTTCGGCGAGAGCTGGAGGAACAATTTCATCGAATTGAACGCCAGTGACGAACGGGGCATTGATATCATCCGCCATAAGGTGAAGGACTTCGCCCGCATGGCCCCCCTGGGTGAGGCGGATTTTAAAGTGATATTCCTGGATGAGGCCGATGCCCTGACCAACGATGCCCAGAGTGCCCTGCGCCGGACCATGGAAAGATATTCCGCCACAACCAGGTTCATCCTCTCCTGCAACTACTCCTCCAAGATCATAGAGCCCATTCAGTCCCGCTGTGCCGTCTACCGCTTCAAGCCCCTATCTGCAGATGCGGTGAAGAAGAGGATCAAATTCATCGCCGCCGAGGAGACTCTGCAGGTAACAGAAGGGGGTCTGTCCGCCATAGAGTATGTTGCCGGTGGCGACATGAGAAAAGCGATCAATGCCCTGCAGGCGGCAGCTCTCCTGGGTGATGAGGTGGACGAGGAGACGATCTACCAGATCACATCCACCGCCAGGCCGGAGGAGATCAAGAGCTTCATCAAGACCGCAATATCAGGAGACTTTGTGGGAGCACGCACCATGCTGGACGATCTGTTGCTCTCCAAAGGGCTCTCCGGCCAGGATGTGGTGGTCCAGATCCACCGGGCGATGCTCGACTTGGATGATATTGCAGACAGGGACAGGGTAAAGCTCATCGACCGCATCGGTGAGATCGATTTCCGCATGACGGAAGGGGCAAACGAGAGAATTCAGCTCGAAGCCCTGCTGGCCTACTTCGCCCTGATGGCCCCGGAGAAGAAATGAGCACTCAACATATATTTTAAATCTTATACAATTGTGGTTGGGCTCAGCCCTTGAGGACAGGGATCCTGCTATGCTCAAGAGCTGCTTTCAGTTCCTCGATTCGCACCGGTTTGGATACATAGTCGTCCATCCCCGCATCCAGACACTCCTCCCGGTCCCCTTTCATGGCGTGAGCTGTCATGGCGATGATATAGGGCTGCTGGCAGGGGGTGCGGCGGATGCTCCTCGTGGCCTCCAGGCCGTCCATCTCCGGCATTTGCACATCCATCAGCACCACATCGTAGGGCCTGCTCTTCAGGGCTGCCAGAACCTCCCGGCCGTCAGCAGCGACATCCGCCTGATAGCCCAGCCGCTCCAGCATCCTCACCGCCACCTTCTGATTGATCACATTGTCCTCGGCGAGCAGTATGCTCAGGCTCTTAGGCATGTATTGATCGGACAGGTCAAAAGAAGGCAAAAGCAGCTCCTTTTGCGGCTTTAAAAGAGGTTCTTGGGAGGCCTGTGCCTGAATGGTGAAGTAGAAGCTGGAGCCCACTTTGGGTGTGCTCTCCGCCCAGATGCCACCGCCCATCAGTTCAGCCAGATGCTTGCAGATGGCAAGTCCCAGTCCGGTCCCGCCGTACTTGCGGGTGGTGGAGGCGTCCACCTGGCTGAAGGACTGGAACAGCCGGCTCATCCGGTCCTGGGATATGCCGATTCCAGAGTCTTTCACCCGGAACTGGATCTCATGACCGTCCTCCACTGCAAGGGCGGATACATCCACCCGGACGAAACCCTTCTCGGTGAACTTGACGGCATTTCCCAGCAGATTGACCAGTATCTGTCTGAGCCTGGTCAGGTCACCCATCAGATACCTGGGAACACGAGGCTCGACATCGTAGGAAAGGGAGAGTCCTTTGCGGGCTGCAGCTTCAGCCACCATGTTCAATGAGCTTTTCAGGCATTCGTTGAGGTCAAAGCACTCATTCTCCAGCTCCATCATCCCCCCCTCGATCTTGGAGAAGTCCAGGATGTCGCTGATAACCTTGAGCAGAGAGTCTCCACTGCTGCGAATGGTCTCGATGTAGTCCTTCTGCACCGAATCGATGTTGGTATTGAGAAGCAGCCCGGTGAAGCCGATCACCGCATTCATGGGGGTGCGGATCTCATGGCTCATATTGGCCAGGAACTCGGACTTGGCTTTTGTGGCCGATTCCGCCTTCTCCTTGGCCTCGCGCAGGTCCTGTTCCACCTTCTTTCTCTCGGTGAGGTCGGTGCTCACGGAGATCATTCCGATCCTCCTTCCATTATCGTCGCATATCGTGCTGAAGGCATAAGAGGCGGGAAACTGGCTGCCATCCTTCCTCCTGGCCGGATACTCGCACTCCCGGTAGCCCTGAATGAGAATATCCTTCACCATATCCTCTAAGTTGGATATCATCTCCGGAGGGATGATTGTATCCTTTATCATCTCCCCCAGTACCTCCTCCGTCTTCCACTGATAGAGATATTCAGCAAACCGGTTCCAGTACAATATCCTGCCGTCAAGATCAGTAGCAATAACAGCATTTCTGACCTGGTCGAGCAATGAGGCCTGGAATGATACCCGCTCCTCCGCCGCCTTCCTCTCGGTGATATCCTGACCCTGGGCGATGGTGGCAATGACCTGCTTGCCGGTCTCATCGTAAATGTTCGCCGAGTTCCAAAGTACTGTTCTCACCTCTCCCTTCTTCTGGCGTATGGGGATCTCCACTGCATCCCAGCTCTCTCCGGACAGGGTGCGGTGGATATAGGCAAAAGACTCCGCCCGGCTCTCGTCGGGAAAGAGGAGCCCCAGAGATCGGCCCAAGACCTCCTCCGCCTGCCAGCCGGTCAGTCTCTCGAAGGCATGATTGAAGCGGGTGATACAGAAGTTGGGGTCCCAGACGATGATGGGGGCATTGGCATGGCCGAGGAGGTTCTCCAGATAATCTCCTGTCTCTCGCAGCTCGGCGGCCGCCCTCTTCAGCTCTTCAGAAGAGCGCTTGCTTTCGGTTATATCGTTGCCGATGCATAGGACCTCCGCCACCTCTCCCCGCTCGTTTTGCACCAGCCGGTGAGTCCAGGCGATCCATACCCGGTCCCCATTGGATCTTACGTTCTCCGCTATGTGCGAAGAGAATTCATCAGGATGCTCGCTTATATTCCCGATTATCTCATCCAGATTGCAGCCCTTGCCCTCTGGAGGAAAGATGGTCTCGGATACTATCCGCCCTAAAAGATCCTCCCCGCTGTAGCCGAAGAAACGCAGGCCGAACTTGTTGATGAACCTGATAGCACCGCGGGTATCCACCCGGATGATAACGCTGCTTGAGGTCTCCACCAGCTCCCGGTACTTCTCTTCGCTCTCCCGGAGGGCGGATTCCGCTTCGAAGCGACCGATAAATCCCCCGATGGCACTGGCCATGGTCATCAGTATGGAAGCCTCGCTCCAGCTCCAGGCTCTCTCCCGCATTCTGTCCTCGAAGCCGATGAATCCCCAGAACCGGTCGGTGGTGAATATGGGAACGATCAGGAATGATAACACTCCCAGGACTTCCAGCGGCTCTCTCGCTGACAGTGGCAGATCACGGGTCCTTCCCCGCAGGGGCATTCCGCCGGAGAGGATCTCGAACCACTGGGGAATGGAGCTGTATGCCCGGTAGCCCTGATCAGGATGGTGAATCCGGACCGAGCCGGAATCCCAATCGTTGCCGGATATCCATTCATACCGCAGCCAGATCTGATTATGTCCTTCCTCGTCCAGATAATGCTCATAGATGCAGGCCCGGTCCACATTGGCCGAGCAGCCCAGTATCTCCAGGGACTGGGTAAGGGCGACGTCCATCTCCCCGGTGATCAGGAGCTGGTTTGTGGCCAGGGCAGCTCCAGCCATGATCCTGTCCCTCTCCCGCAGATCGTTATTTTGCCCCTGATGCTCGATCTCGGAAATCGCACCTCTATAAGGAAGATGGCTTTCATTCTCCCCCCCGAAAGAGCGATGCGATCCCTTTAATGTGATTATGGATCCGCCTATATTCTCCTTCAGGGGGGCAAAGGAGTACTCTATGCTCCTTCCCAGAAGATCGACATCACCTCGATGGACCGGGCCGTCCGAGCTTCTCGCAGTCTCAAGGATGCCGGTGCACAGATCTTTTAGAATCTCGTCTCCTCTGGCAGGAGCCAGATCCTCCAGAGATCCTGCTATCTTCTTTGCCGCGGGATTCGAATAGAGAATCGATCCGGTTGGATCGCAGATGCATATCCCCTCCTCCAGGACCTCCAGGGCGGACTGAAACATCCTCTCAAGGCTCACAAGATCGCCCCACCAGGACCGCCCGCACCGGCGCAGCCTCAGAACCTCTTATTTTCAAGGGAATGCATACCAGCCAGTATCCTCCCGGAGAAACGGCAGCAAGATCAATCCCCTCCAGGATCAGAACATCGTTTTTCAGCAGTATATTGTGAACGGTAAGTGATTCATCTTCATAGCGATCCACTGAGAGGTAATCGATTCCCACCAGGCCCGCTCCAAGAGTCACGCAAAGCTGTGCTGCGGGCAGTGAGAGGGAGACGTATTCATCCCGGAAGATCGGATCGTGCATCAGCCCCTGGGAGGAGTTTTTGGTCTTGAAGAGGATGGCTTCGCCTCTCAGGATACTGGCATTCTGCAATGCCTGGGCGGGGACGGCATCGCAATCCTGGACGGCGATCACCTGGGCGGGAGTGATGAACCTGTGCAGAGGATAGCTGTCCAGAGTGGTGCCGTCCCTCAGGATATGAGAGGGGGAGTCAATATGAGTTCCCGCATGGGAGCCCAGGGTAAGGAAGGAGAGGCGAAAAGAGCATCCCTCCTCAAATCCTGCCATCCACTGCCTGGAATAGAGGCGGTCTCCCGGATAAGTAGGGGCGTCCTCTATAGGGACACTGATATCATGCTGCTCATTGCCAGGCAGCGCTTGGAAGAGGGTAGGAGCTGATGGTCCAGACAACTTAATTCCCAAATTATTTAGGAGCTATTCGCTCATAAATATTTCTGCCTGTGTGGGATCAAATATCATTTTTTGTCCAGCACCCGGATGAGATGATAGCCGAACTGAGACCTGACCGGGCCGATGATCTTTCCTTTCTCCCCCTCGAAGGCGGCCTTCTCAAACTCCGGGACCATCCTGCCCTTGCCAAACCAGCCCAGGTCACCGCCGCTCTTGCCTGATGGGCACTGGGAGTATTTGCGGGCCATCTCCGCGAAGCTCTGGCCGGCGGCCAGCAGCTCCTTGACCTCTAAAGCCTTCTTCTCCGTCTTGCAGAGGATATGTGCGGCATGCACTTCTCTTGTCATAGCCCGGAGGTGATGGAGAGATGGGATAAAAAGATAGGGGTTCTACTGCAGAATCTCCTGCACCCGTCCCACCTGGCCGTCCTCCAGCCTCACCTTTATGCCATGGGGATGAAATGAGGAGCCTGTGAGGATGGTCTTCACGATCCCTCGCGTTCTCTTTCCGCTGCGCTGGTCCTTTTTTAAGACCACCTCCACCTCCTGGCCGGGACGGATATCGGCACGGTTCTTGCCGCTCTTTGCTGGCATCTGGCCACTGGTTATCCAATCCCCACTTATCAATTCTTTGGCGAGAAAGATATCGAGAAATAAGGGCCTGCCTTCGAAGGCAATCTTTATAAGGAGAGAGGTGCAGCAAGATCTCTGCGCAGAATGCAGCCCCGACCGATGAAGGTTTGGGTGGTGGCAGCATTCTGACAGATGGGTATTCCCCGCGCCAAGGTGGCGGAGCGGCTACGCAAATGCCTGCAGAGCATTACCACTCCGGTTCGAATCCGGACCTTGGCTTCTCATTTTCAGGAAAAGCTTATATCTGCTCAAGTCAGTTGGGGACAGTCCTAATTATTAAGGAGGCTTAGTCAATTTTGAGCGAAGCTACGGGCTATGATGCAAGCCATATCCAGGTTCTAGAGGGGCTGGAGGCGGTCAGGCGCAGGCCCTCGATGTACATAGGCAGCACAGACTCCCTGGGGCTGCACCATCTGGTCTATGAGGTAGTGGACAACAGCGTGGACGAGGCCCTGGGAGGATTCTGCACCGAGATCAATGTGACCATCAATCCCGGTGGGAGCGTCTCCATCCGGGATGATGGCCGGGGCATACCGGTAGATAACCATCCCCAGTTCAACCGGCCAGCCCTGGAGATCGTCCTGACGGTGCTGCATGCCGGCGGCAAGTTCGACCATGAGTCTTATGGCGTCTCCGGCGGGCTGCACGGGGTGGGCGTCTCCGTGGTCAACGCCCTCTCCGAGTGGATGGAGGTGCAGGTCCGCAGGAACGGACGGATCTACTGGCAGCGCTTCGAAAGAGGCAAGGTGGTCTCGGATCTGGAGGACCGGGGCAGCTCAGATCATACCGGAACCACCATCACCTTCAAGCCCGATCCGGGCATATTCGAGGAGACGGAGTTCAACTTCGATACTCTCTCCGCCCGGCTGAGGGAACTGGCCTTCCTCAACCGCGGCCTGAAGATAACCATAAAGGACGAGCGCTCGGATAAGGAGAACATCTTCCAGTATGAGGGAGGCATCATCTCCTTTGTGGAGTACCTCAACAAGAATAAGGAGGTGTTGCACGAGCAGCCAGTCTACTTCTCGCGCAGCAAGAACGGGACCCAGGTGGAGGTGGCACTGCAGTACAACAACTCCTATGCGGAGAACATATTCTCCTATGCCAATAACATCAACACCCGCGAGGGAGGAACTCACCTCATGGGCTTCCGCGCCGCTTTAACCCGCACAGTCAATGATTATGCCCGGGACAACAAGCTGTTCAAGAATGAGATGAAGCTGGGGGGCGAGGACCTGCGGGAGGGGCTGGTGGCGGTCGTGAGCGTAAAGCTGCCCGATCCCCAGTTCGAGGGCCAGACCAAGACCAGATTGGGGAACAGCTCCATTAGAGGAATCGTGGAGTCCATGGTGGCCGAGGGCCTGGGGGAGTACTTCGAGGAGAATCCTCTGGTTGCCACCACCATTGTGGAGAAGGCGGCAGAGGCCATGCGCGCCCGGGAGGCGGCGCGAAAGGCCAAGGAGCTGACAAGGCGCAAGAATGCCCTCAGCTCCGGCGGACTGCCCGGAAAGCTGGCGGACTGCTCGGATAATGATCCGGCAAAATGCGAGATCTATATCGTAGAGGGCGAGAGCGCTGGTGGGAGTGCGAAGCAGGGAAGAAACAGGCATTTTCAGGCCATACTCCCCCTGCGGGGCAAGATCCTCAATGTGGAGCGGGCGAGGCTGGACAAGATCCTGAAGAACGCTGAGATCCGCAATATGATCGTGGCCTTCGGCACCGGGGTGGGAGATGACTTCGATATCAACAAAGCGAGGTACCATAAGGTGGTGATAATGACCGATGCCGATGTGGACGGCTCGCATATTCGCACCCTCCTTCTCACCTTCTTCTACCGCTATATGAGGCCCCTGATCGATGCCGGCTATGTGTTCATCGCCCAGCCTCCCCTCTATCAGGTCAAGAAGGGAAAGCAGGTCAATTATGCTTACAGCGATGAGCAGCTCAACGTGCTGGTCGGGTCCCTGGCCAAGCCGGTCATTCAGAGGTACAAGGGCCTGGGGGAGATGAACCCCGAGCAGCTCTGGGAGACCACCATGGACCCGGAGAAGAGGATCATGCTCCGGGTCACCCTGGAGGATGCAGTGGAGGCGGATCGCATATTCACCATCCTCATGGGCGACCAGGTGGAGCCGCGCCGGGAATTCATAGAGAAGCATGCCAAATATGTTAAGAATCTGGATATCTGAGGTGTATCGTGACCGAAGTACTTGTTAACATCACCGAGGAGATGAAGTCCTCTTACATCGATTATGCCATGAGCGTGATTGTGGGGAGGGCGCTGCCCGATGTTCGAGACGGATTGAAGCCCGTTCACCGCCGCATCCTCTATGCCATGTATGAGCAGGGCATGACCCACGATCAGCCCTACAAGAAGTCCGCCCGTGTGGTGGGTGATGTGATGGGCAAGTATCACCCCCACGGCGACGCAGCCATATACGAGACCATGGTCAGAATGGCCCAGACCTTCTCCATGCGTTATCCTCTGATTGACGGCCAGGGCAACTTCGGCTCCATCGACGGAGACCCGGCGGCGGCCATGCGTTACACCGAGGTGCGCCTCTCCCGCATTGCTGAGGAGATGCTGGCAGATATCGAGAAGAACACAGTGGACTTTGTGCCCAATTACGACGGCTCGCTAAAGGAGCCGACCGTCCTTCCGGGAAAGCTTCCCAACCTGCTTCTCAATGGCTCGACCGGGATCGCCGTGGGCATGGCAACCAACATCCCTCCCCACAATCTCAATGAGCTGGCCGGGGCGATCATTCACCTGATAGACAACCCGGAGGCATCGGTGGGCGAGCTGATGCATCACCTGCCGGGCCCTGATTTTCCCACCGGAGGATATATTGTGGGCCGGGCGGGAATCGAGTCCGCCTATATGACCGGCAAGGGGAGCATACTCCTGCAGGCAAAGTCGGAGATCGAGGAGGGAGCAAAGAGCACCAGGATCATCTTCTCCGAGCTGCCCTATCAGGTGAACAAGGCCAAGCTGATCGAGGATATGGCGGAGATGGTCAAAGGTGGACGGCTGGAGGGGATATCCGATCTGCGGGATGAGTCGGACAAAGATGGCATCCGCATGGTGGTGGAGGTCAAAGCCGGATTCAATGCCAATGTGGTCTTAAACCAGTTGCATAAGCACACCGCTCTGCAGACCAGCTACGGCATCAACAACATGGTGCTGGTGGAGGGGATGCCCAAAATCCTCTCCTTAAAAGAGACCCTGGAGCAGTACATCTACTACCGCTCCATAGTGGTCGAGAGGCGCACCCGCTTCGAGCTGGATGCAGCAGAGAAGAGGGCCCATATCCTGGCCGGCCTGCTGGTCGCCCTGAATAACATCGATGAGGTGATAAGGATCATCAAGGCCGCCCCCACTCCCGCCGAGGCCAGGGACGGTCTGATGGAGGCATTTTTCCTCTCCGAGGAGCAGGCCAAGGCCATCCTGGAGATGAGGCTGCAGAGGCTCACGGGCCTCGAGCAGGAGAAGATCGTATCCGAGGCGGCGGAGCTGGAGCGGCAGATCGAGAAGCTCCGGCAGATCCTCTCCAGCAACCTGGAGATCCTGAGCATCATCAAGGATGAGCTCATGGAGCTGATAAGCAAGTACGGCGACGAGCGGCGCACCCGGATCATTGAGGCCGAGGGCGAGGTCACCAATGAGGACCTCATCCAGGAGGAGGAAGTGGCGGTGACCATCACCAGTTCCGGGTACATCAAGCGCCAGCCCATCAACACCTACCGCATGCAAAGAAGGGGCGGGAGGGGAGTTATCGGCGCTGAGACCAAGACTGAGGAGTTTGTGACCGATGTATCCACCGCCTCCACCAAGGACTATCTTCTCTTCTTCACCGATAAAGGCAAAGCCCACTGGCTCAAGGTCTATGAGGTTCCCGCCCTGGGTAGAGCGGCGCGGGGCAAGTCCATAGTGAACCTGTTGCAATTGGAGCCGGACGAGAGGATCGCCGGGGCCATTCCGGTGAAAAGCTTCCAGGCGGGATACATCGTGCTGGTGACGAGGAGCGGCAATATTGTGAAGATGCCCCTGCAGGCCTTCTCCAATCCCCGCAAGGGAGGGATAAAGGCGGTGAACCTGAAGGGGGACAGCCTGGTCTCGGCCAAGCTCACCGATGGAGAGAAGGAGCTGCTGGTGGCCACCAAGTACGGTAAGGCCATCCGCTTCAAGGAGGGGGATGTGCGCGCCTCCAACCGGGGGACCATGGGAGTGAAGGCGATCAGCCTCAATATGGGCGATGAGCTGATCAGCATGGATGTGATTGAGTCTGGCTCAGGCTCAACTCTGCTCACCATCACCAACCAGGGCTACGGCAAGAGGACGGAGCTGGAGGAGTATCCCCAGCAGAGGCGGGGGGGCAAGGGAGTCAAGAATATCGATGCCCGCAAGGGGTATGTCTGCTGCACCACCACCGTCTCCGAAGAGGACGAGCTGCTGGTCACCACTCGGGATGGGGTGATTATCAGGATACCGGCCAGCGATATCCGGGTGCAGGGCCGGTCCACCCAGGGAGTACGGATCATGAACGTCAAGCCGGGAGACGAGGTGGCAGCGATAGCCAGGATAAGCTAGTCTGCAATTGGGCCATCTGGGCAGGAGATACAAAGGAAGTGAGAGAGTATCCCTGCCCTCATTCAGGCCTCCCTTCTATCAGAATACAATTAGCTGGATCTTACCGCACGCTGCTCTCTATTTGGATCGTTCTTTTCTCCATCAATTGCATCCCCCTTTAGTAATGGAACTGATTCCGCTACATCCTTTCATGCCTTGATGG
>JAXDAR010000176.1:0-3286 GCA_034679645.1 Methanothrix sp.
AGCACCATCGATGTAAATGTAATTGCAGCCAATTTCTTCATCTTTTAACCTCCTATTTACCCTTCATGATCACTTTCAGCAGCATACAGTCTGATTATTCTTAAAACTATTGCCTGAATAACGTCTCAGACCGCCCGCTAAAGACATGGCGCACGGTATCTCCTGCTTTGCCATTGCTTTCGGGCGCATCTCTGATATGTGTATAGCTACGTCACCCTCCTAATCCCATATGGGACTATAGGGTAGTGATAGAGTATTTCCCTATTATATCTTTTTTGGTCACTGATAGCAGCTTGGTGCTGGTCTTCCTGTCCGGAGAGAGCTGTTGACCAAAGAGCTTTGCAAGGCCCATGGGCTGCATTATCAGCCCTGTTTAAAAAGCTTATTCTTTAATCCAGTGGAGCGAGAAAACAGCAGTTGATGGCGAGAGAACAGAGAATCAGAAAAAGAGAAGACAGAGGATATCATCCCAGAGAAAATGGCCTCATGATCCTCCGGATAGAAGTGGCCGGCAGGATCTAATTCGCAGCCATTTGTCGCTTTACTGAAAATTTTAATTTAGAGGGAAAACCGTTTTACAGGAGGCGATAGTATACATAAGTATGAGTGAAGGGAAGTTCGCCCTGGTCTATCATCCCATCTATCTGTTGCACGATACCGATGGCCATCCAGAGAGAAAAGAACGTCTGACGGCAATCCTGGATAGAATAGAATCAGAAGGGCTGGATATAGAATACGTCACGCCGAAATCCGCGACGATCGAGCAGGTCCAGGCGATACATGGGCGGAAGTATATCGACCAAGTGAGGGCCATCTGCGAGCGAGGAGGAGGCCACCTAGATATCGATACCGTCCTCAGCAAAGACTCTTACGACGCCGCCCTGATGGCCGCCGGAGGAGCCATCGCTGCGACAGATGCGGTGATTGGAGGCCACCGGGGAGCCTTTGCCCTGGTCAGGCCGCCCGGCCACCACGCCATGCATGATCGCGGCATGGGCTTTTGCATCTTCAACAATGTGGCTATAGCGGCGAAGCATGCCCAATCCCGTGGTCTGGAGAAGATTTTGATAGTGGACTGGGATGTCCACCATGGAAACGGGACCAATGCCATATTCTACTCCGATCCCTCGGTTATGTATTTCTCCACCCACCAGTTTCCCCACTATCCGGGCACGGGCAGGATGACCGATGTGGGGGAGGACGGCGCTGAGGGAACCAAGGTGAATGTGCCTCTGCCCTCGGGCACCGGGGACGAGGGCTATCTCATGGCCTACCGGGAGCTACTGCTGCCCATGGCGCGGGAGTTCTCCCCCGATATCGTCCTGGTCTCAGCAGGCCAGGACCCGCATAGAGACGATCCCCTGGGAGGAATGGGCCTGACAGCGCGGGGATTCGCCGCTATTGCCGGAGTGGTTGGAGAGGTGGCAGACCACTGCTGCAAAGGAAGAGTGGCTGCCGTTCTGGAAGGAGGCTACAACCTCACCGCCCAGGCGGAGGCCATTGTGGCCCAGATCAGGGCCTTTCAGGGAGAGGTGCCGGAAGTTACCGGATTCGATCCCAGGGTCGCCCGGCGGATCGATGAGATAAAGAGCATCCATAAGGCCTACTGGAAGTGCTTTCAGTCAAGCTAAAAAATGGTTCCCCCCTCAGCATATGGGGGCGCGGACATCAAAGTATCGGGCCAGGAATATCCTGAACTCCTGATCCCTGATCTGGAGGATCTCCCCGCCAGCATATATCTTGTGTCCCCGGCGAATGGCGCGGGAGAGATGCTTTCCCAGGGAGAGCCCCTCCAGCTCTGCTGCCAGGAGATTCCGGGCAAGGGTATGTTCACGCGGTTCCTCCACCACCACCCTGCCCTCCCTGATATAAGGGCCGGATAGGGGATGGGGATGAGCGGCCAGAAAACGGGCCGCATGCTCCCCCTCCCATACCGGCGGGCCGGAGCGGCGGCAGGCTCGGGAGAGTTCCCAGACCTCCATCTCAAAGAGCATCACTGCCCTGTCGCGATAGGCGAGGACATCGCTGCGCAGAATAAAAAAGCCGTTTCGCGTCATAATCGCCCGGATGGACTCTTCTGCTTTGCGCAGCTGGGGGTAGAGGACATCCTCCACCACATCCGGGGCCTCGAACTGGAGGAGGATGGGCATTGTCCCTCGCGCATCCATCCTGGCCAGAACTTCCTCGTCGGAGAGGGGCTCGTGATCAGGAGGAAAGAAGAACTCGATGTCCGGCCGGGCGAGAAAGGAGCGGGCGGCGGCACTGAAGAGGAGCATCTTATCCAGGGTTAAAGCGGCGGCCACATTCCGGTTGGGGTCCACGGGATCGACCACCGTCAAAGGCTCATCATGCAACATCACACCCATTCCCTCCAGGTCCAGGATGGTGTTAGGCTTCCAGAGGGAGGCAGCGCGGAGAACACCGGCAAAGGAGCGGTAGCGTATCACCAGCAGCTCTGCCAGGTAGCCGGAAAAGCCGCCCGTCTTCAGCTCCGAGCCGTAGACTCCGATTCCCTTGAGAAACTGCTTCAAGAGGAGGACATCATCCTCCAGGCCGGCGATCTTTGCGCTGATATATCTGGTATGAAACGGGGTTCTGTCCACTGCCGACTTCAGCCGGCTGGCATCATCCACCAGATAGCAGGGAACCAGACCCACCTCAAAGCCGTCCACCCAGGCATGGACATAGGGGTGTTCGGCATACCTCTCCTCCTGCTCCGGAGAGACCAGCCTGGCCAGCTCCATCGCTTCGCCCAGGTCGCCCTTTTCCGGCACGCCTAAAAATATATCCAGATCATGGTCCTGCGCCAGCCAGGTCTCTCTGGCCGCCGAGCCCACCAGCATGGCCTGCAGGGCTATGCCCCGCTCCTTGGCCAGATGCTCGATTTTTGTTATGATCTTCCTGGAGACGGCACGGAGCCTCTCATTCTCTGCCGGGCTAGGCCTGATCCGGCCAAGCACCAGTTCTTGGATCTCAGAGAGGGAATCGGGCCAGGTCTTCGTAGATGGGGCCTCCAGGAGTCAGTGTACTCTTTTTGAGATAGAATTCCATAACCTGGAAGCTTCCCAGGTCCAGGGCGGATCGATCGAGGATCTTTGCCAAAAGCTCCCGGCTGGTTGCGGCATCAGGCCGCCCCACCCTTCCTATGGTCACATGAGGAGAGAAACCCCGCTCCTCGGGGGGATATCCCAGAGGCTTCATGGCCGCTTCCACCTGATTGTAGAGCGGGGAGAAGTCTCCTTTCAGGCCCAGCCAGACCACCCGCACCGACTGTCCCGGAAATGCC
>JAXDAR010000177.1:0-13388 GCA_034679645.1 Methanothrix sp.
TGCGGTGATTGGATCAAGCTTCGACCACCAGACAGCGGACCAGCAGATGTTGCTGGTGATCTTCCGCCCTGGTCGACCCGGTTTGGGTCCCGTCCTTCCCTCTAACCTGAGTGCGAATGTTAGTGAAGAGGGTTTATGGGAGCAGTTGCCAGCGAAGGTCTATCCTCTCTAATTTTTTTCTCTCAACTACTTCCTTTTGCCAGGCTAAGGGCGGTGAACATCACTGGCGCACCCAGTGTGACCCACAATCCGGCCAGCATGCTCTTTCCGTAGTCGATGATCCATCCAGCGAGTGGTATCGGCACCTTTTCCAGTCCGTACCAGATCAATACCAATACCATCATTCCCAGAAGATAGCATACCAGTTGCCTGGATCGTCCATCCACTCTGAAGCCTCCCCGCCTCCTCAAGATGGCATAGCCGGAACAGATGCCCAGCATCATCCCTGCGGCAGAGAATGCCTCCGCTGCACTGAAGGGATCGATGGCCTCTCCGCTTGCGGCCAGAGCATTGGCCCCCCAGGACAGAGGCATCTGCCAGCCCTGCATTCCTGCCTGGCCCAGTAGATAAAGGATGATGATGGCAAGAGAGGCCAGGGTGGATAGAAGGACCTGGCCTTTCAGGTCCATCTTCCCGACCTTCTCTTCCAGAACGGGCAAGGCCCTGATGAATGAGCCCAGGAGCAGTGCACCCACCGCCCAGCCGACAATCACATCCCCCGGGACGTGGGCCCCCAGGTAAATTCGAGAGATGCCGATCAAAAGACAGGTAGCAGCTGCCAGGGCAACGGCCAGCCGCTTATGGATGAGGTGAGCGGTCAGGCCCCAGATGGCGACGGCATTCTGGGCGTGCCCGGAGGGCATTCCAAAAGAGGGCTGATCACCCCAGGCCGGGACCGCGGGATCGATCCAGTAGGGGCGAGGGCTGTGCAGGGCAACCTTCAGAGCGGCATTCAGCCCGTGGCTCGCCACCAGCATCAGCCCAATCCTAAAGCCCCGTGGTGCATCCCAGCACCAGAAGAGAAAGGGCAGGGAAAGGAGCATGAACTGCAGCGATCCCAAAAAGGTGGCGAACTTCATTATGGGGCTGGCCCAGTCCAAGCTCTGCAAGAATAAGATTGTGGAAAGGTCTGTCTCGATCATATGCCTCGCAATTCTGCTGGGGCGGGCATATGCACTTTGACCTTTTATCCTTTCCTCCCTTCGCTTCTCTTCATTCTTTCTAAATCACTGTTTGGCATTCTCATCCCCCTGCATCATGCCGAAGATATTGCTCTCGCTGTCCAGGCAGTAGGCCAGCCAGCCCACTCCGGCTATCGCCATTTTGGGAAGGGTGACCCTCCCCCCTGCCCGCAGAACCCGCTCCAGGTACTCATCCAGGTCAGGAACCTCGATAGTGCAGACAAATGAGTTGACCGGCTGATCATTTGCCGGAGGGAGGCCGCGGCGGAAGACCAGACCGCCGTTGATACCTGGCTCGGTCTCAGATCCGGTCATCACCTGCCAGTAGCGATTCTCATCCCTGATCTCCACTCCCGGGATGAGCCACTCATCGATCTGCCAGCCGAAAACCTGCCGATAGAAGCTCGCTGCCCTCTGGGGATCTTCTGCCTGTATCTCGAAATGCACCACTCTATTCATGCAATGAGAATTGTTCATCATTTTATTTATCATTTGCACTGCAGCAGGTCCCGCCATGATGCCTATGCCCTTCGCCCCCCGACAGGCTCACGGATTATCTGCTCCAGCAATTCGGTCAGCGTCTTCTGCACTATAAAGAGGCAAAAGGCGAAAAAAAAGATTCCATCGACCGGGAGACTCACGAAGGATCGGTTGCCGGAGCACAAGATCCCTCCAGGATATTGCTGCTTATCTCTCTTCCCCGGGGCGATCGTTCTCCGGTTTTGGATGAGCTGAAGAGACCGGCTGTTTTACGATTATGACATTCTGATAGGGATATGGAATCTCAATTCCCTCGGCATCAAACCTCTTTTTCACTCCTTCCCTTATGTCGCAGCCGGCATCGTATGCCATCCCCCGATTGGGAGCATAGAAGGTCAGGCGCAGGTTCATGGCAAAGTCTCCCAGCTCAGTGAGGCGGACGCTTATTCCCCTATCCTTCAGCACATTGGGATGGCTTCCTGCCACCTCAGTGATGATGCTCCGGGCTAGATCGATATCTTCTGAGTAACCTATGCCGAAATTCACCGGCCAAACGGTCTCCGGATTGTTGATGCTCCAGTTGACGATGAAGTCGGAGCCCATCAATTTGTTCGGCACTATTATCCTCTTCTGATCAGGGGTGCATATTATCGTATGGCGCAAGGTTATGTCCTCGACATAGCCGTACTCTCCCTTGAAGTCGACGTAGTCTCCGATGCGCACGGGCTTGAAGATCGCCAGGAAGATCCCGGATATTATATTGGAGAGGGAGTCCTGAGCGGCAAAACCGATGGCCAGGGTGGCCACGCCCGCTCCGGCCAGCATGGCGATGGCAATTCGGTTCAGGGAGGGGATGAGGAGTATAGTCATCAGGATGCCGATGGTATATATCGCCGCCACGATCAGCCTGCGGGTCAGAGCATGGGAGGTCTCGTCGAACTCCTTGCCGATCCGGCTGGACTCCATTATTCTGGGGATGTGCTTCTCCAGCAGCTCATTCACCACCCTGGCGATAAGAACAGTCAAGATTATAATTATCGATACGGATATTAATGTGGAGATGAGGTACCAGATGTTTTCTGCCAGGGCATTTCCAACATAACGAATGTATATGTATTTTATTATAGCCATGAGATCCTCTGCAGGCCCCCGTCCAGTCAACTGAGAGGAGAGTACAGGATCATCTGCAAAGGGAACAGTCATCAGATAAAATTCGACATCTGCAATACATAAAGCTTTGTTTTAGGACGAAATCGGGGCTGATCCCCGCCAACTCATTGGCGGGAGTGGTCACTCGCAGGCAGCCGCTTCTGCCAGCGAGCGCAGCGGCACCACATAGGGCCGGCCCATAGCGTTCATTACCATGGCCTCGATGCCGTATACCTGGCTGATATTGGCCTCATTGAGGAGGGCCTTCGGCTCTCCGGCGGCAAATACCCGGCCATCTTTGAGCATCACCAGCTTATCCGAGAAGCGGGAGGCTAAATTGAGATCGTGGATGGCCATGACGGCAGAGATCCTCTTCTCCTTCACCAGGCTGCTTACCGTCTCCATCACCTCCAGCTGATGGAGCATATCCAGGTTGGATGTGGGCTCATCCAATAGGAGGACCGCCGGCTCCTGAGCCAGGGCACGGGCGATGAGCACCTTCTGCTTCTGGCCGCCGGAGAGCTGGGAGAAGTCACGCATGGCCAGCTCCTCCAGGTGCAGCCTCTCCAAAACCTCCGCCACCTTGTCCAGGTCTATATCCTGCACCCTCCAGCCGATATGGGGCCTTCTGCCCATGAGGACGGTATCAAAGACGGTAGTGGCCAGGGGGGTGGAACTGGACTGGGGCACATATCCGATCTGCCTGGCTATCTCCTGCCGGCTCATCCTCTCGATCTCCTGTCCGTCCATGAGGATGCTGCCCTGGGGCTTGAGGATGCGATCCATGCATTTTATCAGAGTGGTCTTTCCCGAGCCATTCGGCCCCACCAGGCTGAGGACCTCTGAGCTCTTCACCAGGATGTTTACTCCATCCAGTATCTTATGGCTGTTGTAGCCGAATACGAGGTTTTTGATTGTGATTTCCACCAAGGGGCACCCTCCTCAGATTGCTGGCCAGCTGAACAGTGACCCGGTGCGGATCTCAGCCGCCCCCCTATCACCGTCGTTGATAAGCTTCGTTAATATGTATTTCTCTTTTCATGCTATCTATTATGGATAAATAGCTGTTGGTGTATGGTGAGAAATTAGCAAGCCATCCATTGCAGAAGTATAGACAATATCAATAAAAAATGAAAGATGCCATTCGGCAAGGGCCTTGTATCAGTATTAATGCTTCTGCTCGGAATATCCGACCGATTTCGTGGAATAGTCCGTAGTAGAAAATGATATTTCTTCTAAAGAAAATAAGATTTATTTATAAGGCTCACCTCTTCTCGGATTTGAATTAAAAAAATTATGACCCAATGATCGGGCATCAATTAGCGATAGGGTATTACTGCTCCATAGACGGTTATGCCTGGGGGAACATTGATGATCTTGTGCACTCCCCTCTCGAAATATATGGGCTTCTCGTAATTGTTCTCCCCATCGAAGATTCTGATGACATGCGTCTGCCCACCTACCACATTGAACTTGAAGACTCCATCCAGGGCGTCGCCACCAGTTCCCTCTTTGCCGATGAACGCTCCATCCACATAGACGTCATAGCCCTTCAAGGAGGTCTGGATGGTCACCGGAGTGTCTCCTGCAGAGACAGCAGGCACGGCAGCCACAGCCGCCGGGCCAGAGTAAGCGGCTCCCGCTGGCTTGGACTGGGTGTATGTAGCTACGGTCTGTTGTTGTGTGGTTGTGCTGTAAGTCTGCATGCCGCTGGCCGCTGCGGGGGGCGTTTTCACTGTCTGTGTCGCCTGTGGCATTTGGATCGCCTGAGTGGCAGAGGCCACTGGGGGATTGGTGGAGGGGGGCATATCAGCTACCACAGCCGTCTGCTGGGCGGGAGGGGCCTGGCTGATCACATCGATGATGATGGCATTGCTGGGCTGATTGTTGAGCACGAAGAGCAGAATGTGCCTGCCCACCTCATCCGCCTTGAAGTTCAGGCTGTTGTATCCGGGGTAGAGGTCCAGTCGCCTGCTGGTGATGTTGAGGGAGTCGTTCTGAAGGATCCAATAGTAGTCGGCCTGGCCTCCCACCGGGGCAAAAGCGATGAACTGAATGCCGGATCCTGCCGGGACGATGGCATACTGGGACCAATCTTGCCCTTTCTGAATCCACAGCTCATTTCCTCTGCTGGCGGCTACGCTAGACTGGTACTGGTTATATGCAACCTCCTGGCCGCTGCCGAAGTATATCCTGGAAGGGACATTTTGAGTCACATCGATCTTCACCGGAGTGAAGGTCTTGACCACCGGGACAGAGCTTTCCATATAGAACTCGGAAAAGAAGGTGGTGGCAGTGCTAATATCCTCAAACTCCGGGCCAAACCAGAAGCTATCATCCATTCCCCCATTGGTGCCGAATCCAAACAGGCTCTTGACGAATGCTTCATCGAATGCAGCCTCGGAGATCTGCATGGACTGCGATACGGATACATCGTATCCAGCGGCCGCTCCCAGGCCGGCGATCAGGGCCAGGAGACATAAGCATAGGCAATTGAATCTCAACCATTACACCTCAGTGAATCCTGACTGGACTTGTATCTATTTAGCCTTAAGTCTTGTATCAGGCTCATCTGAACATCATGGAAGAGGGCAACAGTCCTGTAGGGGGTCACCTTCGGCATGAATTTGGCCGCCTGCATTGGAAATTCCATCAATTATGAAAAGTGGAATGTCCAGGGCAAACCTATGCCCCGGATTTCATATCCTCTCTGCCCGCAACGGTATCGGGCCGATCGGGTGGGCCATTCCCCAAGAGCGCGATCGAGAATCTATGGCTATTTTATCTTGTTATGAAACACCCTCTTTGCCTTTCCTTCCTGGCGTGGCAGTCCTCCCAGGGGGTAGACATCGCCCTTGGGGGAGAATCCCAGCGCCTCTTTGAGCGCCTTTTCCACCATATAGCCGGTCACTCCCGCTTCTGCTTCCACATTGACCCGGACGCTATTGACCCCGTCTATCTCCTCCACGATGATCTGGTAGTTGTTGCCGATGCCCGGTATTCCCAGGAGGGTCTGCTCGATCTGCCGGGGGAAGAAGTTGACCCCCTTCACAATCAGCATGTCATCCCTCCGCCCGGTTATCGGTGCCAGACGGATGTGAGTTCTGCCGCATTCACATCTCTCCCGCGATATGACGCGGGTCAGGTCGGCGGTGCGGAAGCGGATCATGGGCAGGGCCTGGCGGGTGAGGGAGGTGAAGACCAGCTCTCCCACCTCTCCGTCCTCCACAGGCTCTCCCGATTTGGGATCGATGATCTCCAGGATGTACTGGTCCTCCCAGACGTGGATGCCGTCGTGCGCCGGGCAGTCCATACCCAAAGTGCCCACCCCGCCGGACTCGGTCATGCCGTAGATGTCAAAGACATCGATGTCCAGGCCGGATGAGATCTTCTTTTTCATGGAGTCACTGAAGACCTCCGCTCCGAAGATTCCTATCTTCAGGTCGGGCAGGCTCTCCTTCTCCTCGGCCAGCACCTCCATCAGCCGGATTCCATAGCTCACCACCCCGGTGAACACTCGGGTATTCAGATCCTTGGCCAGGCGGATCTGCCGGGCGGTGTTTCCCGGACCGGCGGGGATGACGAACAGCCCTGCCGCCCGGGCGCCATGATACATGCCAAAGCCCCCATTGAAAAGGCCGAAGAGGGGGGTGATCTGAGTGGCGTCTCCGGGTTTTGCCCCGGCCATGCGGTAGCAGCGGGCCATGCACTCTGCCCATTGATCCAGGTCGGCGCGGGTGTAAGGCATGACCACCGGTGTGCCGGTGGAGCCGCTGGACATATGCATCTCCACGATCTGATTGCGGGGAACGCAGGCCATATTCAGAGGATAGCTCTCTCTGAGAATGTCCTTGCCGGTGAAGGGCAGCCGGACCACGTCCTCTGCCGTGCGGATATCCTCCGGCCGGATGCCCTTTTCATCGAATAGCTGCCTGTAGACAGCATTGGATTCATATACGTGCTTGACAATGGCCCTCAGTCGCTGGGACTGAATCCGGGTGATCTTTTCCCTGGAGGCCGTCTCCATCGCTTCATTGTGAAATCTGCTCAATTCTGTCATGCTTTGCTCCTGCCAAGTGTAAACGCTCTCAAATTGAGGTCCAGGAACCTCTCCCGGACGCACAGGCCGATGGCCTCCTCCCAGGACTCTTCGGGTAGATCCAGTCCCCGGGATATCGCTCCCAACAGTATGATGTTCGACGCCCTGCTATCGCCCAGCTCTGCTGCCAGATTCGGGGCATCGATATAGACCAGCCTGGGAAAGGCCCGTCTCAGCAGCTCCTCCACGTTCTCCGGGTAACGGGCGGAGCCAGAGGAGACGGTCACCGGAACTATGGCCTGGCTGCTGACCACGGCCATGCCATCCGGCCGGAGAAGCTCCCGGTAGCGCAGGGCCTCCACCTTCTCCAGCGCTCCCAGGATATGGGCCCCCTTTTGGGAGACCAGGGGGCTGTAGACTTTTTCTCCATAACGGATCTGGGCCATAACCGAGCCCCCCCGCTGGGCCATGCCGTGCACCTCATTGGTCTTGACCTGGTGGCCCTGAATCATCGCCGCCTGGGCCAGGATCTCGCTGGCCAGGAGTATCCCCTGGCCGCCCACCCCCACCAGGACGATGCTCTTTGTCCCTTTGCCTATAGCGTTCATTGTGATTCCTCCCGGCTGACTATCGCCCCGGCGGGGCAGAGCCCTTCGCACAGTCCGCAGCCCGCACAGAGGGCCTGGTTGATCTTCATCGTCCCATCAACGCCCTCTATCGCCGGGCAGCCCAAAGAGAGGCACAGCTCGCAGGCCCGGCATTCATCCGCCAGGATGCTTCTTGTCTTGCCCACCTTTCTTCTCTCCCGCAGGGGGCAGGGGGCGCGGGATACAATCAGCGAGGGCTCAACTGCCGCCAGCTCCTCTTTGATCGCCTCTCTGGTCCCGTCCAGCCGGTAGGGGTCGATCGAGCGTACCCTTTTGATGCCGCAGGCCCGGCCGATATCCTCGATGGAGACGGCGACTGTGGGCTCGCCGCTGATGGTCCGGCCGGTGCCCGGATGGTCCTGGTGGCCGGTCATGGCGGTGGTGCGGTTGTCCAGGACGATGATGGTGGAGTGGCCCTTATTGTAAACGATATCCAACAGGCCGGTGATCCCGGAGTGAAAGAAGGTGGAGTCTCCGACCACCCCCACCACCTTTCTCCTCTCCCCGGCTTTCTCCATGCCGTGAGCCATGGAGACTCCCGCTCCCATGCAGAGGATGGTGTCCATCCGCTCCAAGGGGGGAAAAGCGCCCAGGCTGTAGCATCCTATGTCCCCGGTAACCACCACATCCTCCCGAGAGAGGGCATAGAAGACCCCCCGATGGGGGCAGCCGGGACAGAGCACCGGCGGGCGGGGAGGGAGAAGATCTCGGAATGGGTCCGTCTCCTCTGTGAGGGGCTCTTTTCCCTCCAGCAGCCTTCTGGACTGAAGCAGCCGGTCGACAGAGAGTTCCATGATCCCCGGCACCAGCTCTCTGCCCTGACAGGGTATTCCCAGGGCCCGGATGTGCTCCTCCAGGAATGGGTCCAGCTCCTCGACCACTAAAACCCGATCCACCCCTCGGGCAAACTCCCGGATCAGTGCATCCGGGAAGGGATAGGAGAATCCCAGCTTCAGGACTGAGGCCTCCGGCCAGACCTCACGGGAATACTGGTAGGCGATGGAGGAGGTGATGATTCCCAGGCTCTTATCCCGCCATTCTATGCGGTTGGCCGGGGAGCATTCCGCCAGGGCCTGCAAGGCTTTGAGTCTCTCTTCCACCCTCTGGCGCATGGGCCGGCCCCAGACCGGTATGGGGACGAAGCGGGGGGGATTCTTGACAAAGCCGATCTGTTTTTTCGGCAGCTCCCGCTCACCCAGCTCCACCAGGCTGCGGGAGTGGCTGACCCTGGTCGTGCTGCGCAAGATGGCCGGGGTCCTGAACTCTTCGGAGACGGAGAGGGCGAGCATGAGCAGATCTCGAGCCTCCTGGCTGTCTGCTGGCTCGAATAAGGGCACGCGGGCAAAGCGGGCATAGTTTCTGGTGTCCTGCTCGTTTTGGGAGGAGTGCATCCCCGGGTCGTCGGCCACGCAGGCCACAAATCCCCCCTCCACGCTGATGTAAGAGAGGGTCATGAGGGGATCGGCAGCCACATTCAGTCCCACATGCTTCATAGTCACAATAGAGCGTGCTCCGGCCAGGGAGGCTCCGGCAGCCACCTCAAAAGCCACCTTCTCATTGGGGGACCACTCGCAGTAGACCTCCTGAGCATACCTGGCCAGATTCTCCAGGATCTCGGTGGAGGGGGTCCCAGGATAGCCCGTGCCTACGGTTACACCGGCCTCGTAGGCCCCACGGGCGATGGCCTCATTGCCGGAGAGCAATTTTTTCAAATCCTTTTCACCTATGTTTTGCTGGTTTATATTGATCTTTTATGCACATTCTTATACATCAGAGTATGATCTGTCCCTATGGATGAGGGAATATAATTCTTGTGGTGAATGATTCTGAAATCAATCGCGATGTATCTCCTCTCTTGCTTCTCCGTACACTCAAATGATCGGTCAAGCCTGAAATCAAAATAAAAGAAATTGACCGCAACAGAGCGATAACGACGAAATCCATTGGAAGATCGTCTGTTTGCTGAGCTGAATCAGGGTTCCTGTGAATAGAAATCTTTATTAGTTATGGTTGTATGTATAATAGAATATACGATAAGTTGTGGATCATATATGGCTAAGATTCCCAATGCACTTCTCATACCATTGAGGCAGGTACTATCCAGTTGCGAGGAATTTCGTCGACAGAGATATCTCTATTCAATATTTGTTGTTGAGGAATTGAGTCCCTGGAAGAGCGGCCTGCCGGAAGCTGAGAGTCTGGATGAGCGGGTAAAACTCACCGTCAGCTACCTGGCGGATAAGAAGACTGAACATGGAGATAGCATCCTGGCCATATTTCTCCGTATACTGAGCGATTCATATGATCCCGAAGATGAACGCCGCAACCGTCTGGCAACATTGGCTGATCAAATCGACTGGTCGAGCAGCAGGCCGGCAAAGCCCGAATCCAGCGTGCTTGAGGCTAATCCAGCCGCCGGTCAAATGCTGTGGATCTCGGATGTGGAGAAGATGTATGAATGCGCCAGAGCGGTGGCGAAGATCGAAGTGCCTCGCTTCTCCCAAAATAAGCGTATTGGCCTGAGCACTGGTACGGCCTGGATGGTAGCCCCCAATCTTGCTCTGACCTGCAGACATGTGGTCGAGGCCGCGGGGCGCACGGATACCGCCCCCGAGCCCGGAGATATGCAGGCACAGATCTCGAATTCCCTCATGACCTTTGACTATACATCCGGGGGCAGGGGTATTCAATATAGAGTCCGGGCTTTGGAGTATCCATTGCTGGAGTCGCCATCATCCGATTATGCCCTGTTGAGAATTGAAGATAGAGCTGATAGGCCCCTCGTGGAAAGAGGGTATCTCCGGCTGGACATAGATCCTCCATTGACCGAACAGACCTCTCTGTACATCATTCAGCATCCTCTAGGTCAGCCCCAACAGGTTTCCGGAGACCTCTATGTCAGAGCAGGAAGCAGCCCGGGGAAGATCCTCTATAAAACCCCTACAAATCCCGGCACATCAGGCTCTCCGGTCTTAAACCGTGTCAACTGGAGAGTTGTTGCCCTTCACCAGGGAGAGAATAACACTGCCGGATTGAGAGAAGGCCTCACCCTGAAGGCCATACTCTCTGATATTCAAAAAAACAGGACGGATCTCTATGAGAAGATCCAGGCGGTACAGGACACATAGGTAGTGATTAATATGGCAACAGGAGTCGGTCATCTCTACTATCCGGAACAGAATGATGCTCTATATCCGCTTGAACTGAAAGGCAGCTCCTTCCAGGCCAAGCTCCATGAAGTCCCGGCATTCTTCCAGGCCGGTTGGCTGGCAAAGCCAGGATGTTTATTGTCTAGCTCTGAGGTTGAGAGCTTCTTTGAGCAGAGGGAAAAGTTGTATTCATCGGTTAGGTATTGTGAGGAAGCCCTGGAGGTATCCAGAAGTCTCCTCCAGAGCCATAGGGTCCTGTGATTTCAATGAACGAAAGACTATCCAGCGACGCGCGCGAAATATGCTTTGATGTGCTGATGAGATGCAATGAATTTAAGAATGATCGCTATCTCAGAACCATCTTTGATGTGCAAGATCTATGTGCCTATAAGAACGGTCTGGGGGAATTCAATGACCCCAAGGAGAGAGCTCTCGGAACGATCGAATATCTTCATGAGAAGTCGTCAGATGGCATATCACTGCTAATCATATTTCTTGAGGAATTAAAATCAATTAATAAGGACGATCCTTTGCTTTTCAGAGATCTGGATAGGTGCATTGCATTAATAGGAAATGATCCGAGAAAATCCTCTGATGATAGGTATGGAGTCACTGATGATCGCATTCCAGTAGACCTCAATGATGAGGGCAGTGCCCCAATTCGCATTCCTTTTGTGGTCGCTGCCATGACCCAGGAGGAGTCCAGGGAATTGATCTCCGGAAGGGCATTCGATGATCCCAAATCATTTATAAACGATCGGGAGGAGTTTGGGGAGATAAGAGCGATTTTAAAAACTTACGAAATAGAGAATCTGGAGGTTAGATATGGTGAAAGGAGAGAGGACTGGAAGCCGTATCTAGAGTCTGAGGAATCAATTAAAAGCATAATCGAAGAGGCGTGCAAAAAGATCAATAGTATGAAAAAATTTGATCAAGTTGAGCCCGAATTTGTGTCTTCTGATTATTTTAAAAATTCTCAGAAAAGAAATCAGTTAAAGAATTCCGGAGTGGTCTTGATAATGGATGACCTCTCATTCTTCCATCCGACATTGCGCACAAATCTAAACAAGCTGATCTCCAATGACCGGGCGGCGATAATCATGCTCTCCACCCTCAGCGGCAGGAGCCGTGATCAACCGTTCTATGATCTGATCGATAATGCCATAAAGATCCGCCTGGAGGATGCTCATGAGAGATACTGCACTAATCTGGATCCGAAGTGTGAGATATGCGTGGACGATCTGTTGACATTCAAGCGCTGGCTTTCCAAAGTCCTGCCCGAAGAAGCCATTTTCATCAGAGACAAGCAGCCCCATCCCGGTAGCCAGAAGGCTTTCCAGGCCATGTATGCGGAAGCATATCCAACTGCCACTGCGGCATTGGTGACCGGCCGTCCAGGAAGATCGGGGATGGGGAGGTGATCCGCAGATGATCTATACATTCTACTCCTACAAGGGAGGAGTGGGCAGATCCATGGCTATGGCGAATATCGCCGAGCTCTTCTATCGGGCTGGGATGAGGGTCCTCATGGTGGATTGGGACCTGGAGGCACCGGGCCTGGAGAAGTTCTTCGATCTTGATGTGGAAGGGGTTCTGGACAAACCGGGTGTCATGGACATGATCCTGGACTATAAGGAAAAGATGGCCCAGGAGATTGAAGCCGCCACCGAGGAGGATCTGCCCTTCATGAAGCCCAGGGATTTGGCCCTGGAGGTATATCCGGACGCACCTGGCGAGGGAAAGCTCTATCTCTTGACCGCAGGCAAGCGCTCCCGCGATCATTTTTCTGATTATGCCAACTCCGTACTGAGCTTTGATTGGAGAGAGTTCTACGACAAATGGAACGGCGAGCTGTATTTCGAGTGGTTCAGGCGCCGGCTCAATGAGATGGCGGATATAGTCTTAGTGGACAGCAGAACTGGCGTCACTGAGATGGGCGGAGTATGCACATATCATTTTGCTGACGTAGTGGTGATGTTCTGTGCCACCAATAAGCAGAACCTTGATGGAACCTATGAGATGGCCAGAAAGCTCAAGGATCCTGATGTTTTAAAAAGACGCAATGGAAGGCCAATCGATCTCCTGATAGTGCCCGCGCGAGTTGAGGACAGGGCGGAAGCGCAGCGTCTGACCAGATTTCGCAATGATTTTGTAGCCCGGTTCAAGGATTTTGCCCCCGAGAATCTGAGGGGCGGCTCGGAGGCCATGTGGAGGCTGAAGATACCCCAGGTGCCCTACTATGCCTTCAATGAGATGGTGGCCACCAGGCAGACGGGAGAGGTTCAATCAGAGGATCTGGAGAATGCCTTTGTCAATCTGACCGATGTGCTGGCCACTCTTAGCGGGAAGGGTGAGATACTGGGGAGGCTCTCTCGCGAGAAGGAGAACATCCGCTCCCAGAAGCTGCATGACTTCACTGTGCAGATAATGAATGCAGAGACTGGAGCGATGGCCGGAGCGGGAATTGTGACCTCGGTTGAGGGAAAGATTCTCACCACCTGCAAGGTGGCCACGGACGCCCTGGGTGTGAATCCCTTCCTGGCTAAAGACAAGGTACTGAAAGTTCGTTTTCCACAGTCTGAGATAGGCCCCAACGACCGGCTGGCCACCGTCCTGGCCTGCTCATCGGAGAGTGTCGATGACGACCTGGTGATGCTGCAGCTCAAGGACGGCCCTGCGCCTCTGAGACCGGATCAGGTGGCGGTTGTAGGCGTGGCCGATAGATCAGCAGATCGATCTGCGG
>JAXDAR010000178.1:0-13320 GCA_034679645.1 Methanothrix sp.
CAGAGGTGAGTCCCACCACACTGTTCTCATCCGGGATACAGACGATGGATATGTCCTCCTGCTCCTCGAATGCCGCCAGTCCCGTCCGTTTTCCAGGATCGGCTACTCCCCGGTAGTCGCTCAATCCTATGGCAGAAGGCTGGCCAGTAGCGAGATCGAGCAGAGTGTATTCATCTGGAAAGTCCGGAGTATCCGCTCCCTTTCTCTCCAAAGTGACCAGGTTTGAGATCCCGTTGACCCGGTTGAGATAATAGTCGCTGGAAGCGGGATTGGGGGAGAGGTTATCGTAGATCTCCAAAATAGCGGCGGTCTTATCATCCAGAGTCTGGGGCGGAGTGGTCTGGGGAGCCATATCCTTCCAGTAAGCGACGGTCAGCTTGAAGAGCTCCGGCTTCATCGTCTTCAGGCTGGCGTCCTCGACCTTGATGGCAATGCGTTTTCCCCAGTCACCCGGCCCCAGAGCCGAGATGCCGATGGCGTCGGATTGATCCTTCTTCAAGACCGATTTTGCCGTACCAATGCCACTGGCAGCTATTCTCCCTATATAGCAGCGCTGGCCCCCATTTCTGAAGAATCCGTCCACTGCATAGGCCAGATAGCTCTCCCCTATAAATCCTCCATACAGGGCCTGAAACTTCCCAAAGCCATCGATCAGCCTCAGATCCACGGGACCCCTCTCCGTCTGGCCCAGGAAACCCGCGGTGCTGGTGCTGACTCCTTCTATGGGTTTGGCTCCTATGGAGATCTCTTCAATGTATACACCTGGTGCTAAATATTCTGGCATACAAATATCTCCTATTTCTCTCAACTAATAGTCAGGTTAATGGAAGTGGTACGACCCACCTCCACTTCAGTTATGTTCAAAACGCTGATTGCATTACCGGATTGGACTGTCAATTTCAGTGTCTTATCCGGATCCCCTTTGACATACTTCTTGCCGCTTGCAGTCTCCAGGATTATATCCTCCTCTGTCAGGCCGGGGAAGTAGAGCACAAACTCCCCCTTATCTGTCGTTCTTGCCATGAGCCTGCCATTCATTCCGCTCAGAATGGCATCGGTTATGGGATTATTATTGGAGTCCCTCAATATCCCTCTCACCAGAGTCTCTCCCGGAGGAAAAGGATAATCCGGACGGGGCAACAGATCGATCAGGACAGGCTCCTCCAGTCCCTCTGGTCCAATGCTCACCGGCCCAAAATCCCGGTCAAAGTAATTTTCTGCTCTGGCCTGCAGGTGATAGTCGCCTGCCGGAAGATCGAAGAAAATATGGTAATGGCTGGGATTGATCAGGGAGCGCTTCTTCAGTTCCAGGATTTCCACTCCTGCCCGCCCTACAGGCTGGAGGCGGGAGAAGCTGTCCCGGAGATAGACGGCTAAAGAGAGCCGGACGGAATTGGATTCCAGGACCATTTTCCCGCTGGTAGCACCATTACCATTGCTCATATGCTACCACCGGAATAGGAAGTGCTCTTCTCAAAGCCTCTGCTGATCTCTCGGGTCAGGGTGGAGTCTATCCTCACCGGGGTGACCTCATAATAAAGGGAATGGGTATACGGCCTGGACTTGGAGGTGACCGTCCAGATCTTATTGATATCGTCCAACGATAATGGATTGAACACCAGCCTTATCTCTTCGCCGCTTTCGGATAGACTGCCCTGGAGAATGGGACCTTTGAGCACCGGATGGTCATTGAATACCTGGGCCACCTTTCCCAGAAGGATATGGTCTTTTTCTCCATCTTTGGTGTTGGGGGTTATCATATAGAAGAGGTTCAGGTGTATGGGCGGTCCCTGCTGGCTTGACTCCTGGGCAGATAACGGCAGGTTTCTGCAGAACGGGTCTTCTGTGATCTGGTAGAGGAACAGACAGAGTTTATATTCGCTGGTCAGCTCCTCGGGAGAGGACAGGGTTATCTGATGATCCGAGTTTATTATGGATTTAACCTGAGCATCCTGGCTTATGCTCTCCCAGAGAAGCTTTATGAGCGTCTTCCCCACGTTCAACAAGGCATTGTAATCGCTCATTTTATATCTCCTGAAGCTTAAATAAAGTTGATGATCCTGTCAGGAATATTTTATCATATTTATTTTTAAAGAATCTGCCTGGGACATGAAGATGATGCAGAAGGTTTAGATGATGTAGTGGATTTAGATGATGCAAAGCTACCGCTATACTGGAGAGAGTTTCATAGCCCATTCGCTCGCTCCCGCATCGATTGAGGAAATACTAATATATCTAGGTTTCAAGGCGTTAATCGTTTAAATATCTTGCCCTGGATTAGAACATTTAGGAAGATTATTTTAAGAATTTAGAGAGGTTTCTTTAAGATAACGATTAAATATGTTGAATTTGGATGTCTATTGAGTGGATTGATATGGAAAATATGCCTGTGAAGAATTCCGCAATAATCCTGATCGCTGTTCTCGCAGTATGCGCCCTTCCGGTCCATTGCCAGTACGGTCCTTTTTATGAAGCATTCCCCGTTGCAGAAGAGAACAATTCAGCCGATCAGATGCAACAAGAGGTGTCCCCTTCCGTGAAGCACTCCAACAGACAGCCGGACCGGCATCGTTGGGCAGCAGATCCAGCCAGGATCTGATGAGGACTGCAGAGGGCACTATCAGCTCATTGCGCGCTGACAGTACCGGACAGATCTATGTTTATCTGCAAAGCAGTCCTGACACGCCATTCGTCCTTCCGCTTCAGGAAAAGGGCGCCGATGACGATGATCTCAGTCCCGGACAGGGATTATTCGAGCTTATAATGTATGCTTTCGAATACGATCAGACAGTGGAGATAAGATACGGCCCATCCAGCGAGATCATGGAGGTGGCGATCACCAAAAGCCTGTAACAGGAGGATTTATAGCCGGAATATAATTTGGTATCCATTTGGTATCCATTTGTATCCATTCAGCAATTAATTGCCTTCTCGATCCCATCCCTGCAATTTTTCGATCTCCTTTGTAATCCTCATCTCCTCCTCGGAAAGATCCGGTTCTCTGAGGGCATCTGCCGCATTCTTTATCGCCACGCCGACCAGAATCCCCTTTAAAAAGGCGGGTCGATCATCCTCGCTTATGGTCTGAAGAACCCGGTTGAGGTATCTTTTCACAGTAGTCCCGGGAATGGAGCGGAAGGAGTTGAGCTCATAGGTTACTGCAAAAAGCTCATCCTCTGTGAAGCCATAGCCCATGAGAAAGGATGATAGGTCCTCATCATTATTGCTCATGGACGCTAATTTTCATTTATAATAGATCCAATTTTCCCCTTCTTAAATAAGGACATGAGATCCGAATTAGGCTCAGATAATTTTATATGCGGATAAGACCAATTAAAGGTTTAATCATTATAAATTATGCCGGCCCTGACCGGCCAGAGGATGGATCATGAAGACAGTGATCGTCGACTCTCATAATGAGGTACTTCCCCACTGGACCAATGAGTACATTGCCCATAGGCTGCCTTTGGTTGTGGTCAGGATAGATCGGCATCATGACATGTTCCCCAACTGCCCGCTGCTGCCAGCGAGCGAGGGTCGGGACAAATTCGATTACCTGCATAAGATGATGCCGGTGATCTGCGAATATGCCATAAGGAGACTGAACGAGGGAAACTTCACCTGTCCGGCCTTCCACTATGGAATCGTCGGCTCTCTCTATCACTTTGATCCCAGGAAGGAGAGGATAGATGCCTACGGAAGAATAGTCGAGGGAGAACTGGTGGACGCGCCCAGGACAAAGATGAGGCCCTATTTCATAAATGGGAGGAGAATCGATCTCATCGAATGGGACGGGGAGCGGACGAGACTGAAAAAACATAATGGCAGGCTGATCCCTGCTCCAGAGAGTATCGACGCCAATGAATTTGAAATCGATCTGGACAATAGCAGATATCCTGTAGTCATCGGCATTGACCTGGATGGCCTGTGCGCAATCAATGATCGAAGTTGGACAAAAAAAGACATCTTAGAGAGGCTAAAGAGGGCGAAAAGCCTGCTGGAATGCATCTCCTCCCCGGTGCTGGCCTGCATCGCCCGTTCCCAGAATCCCAGAGCCTATGTCCCTCCCCAACTGGTGGATGAGCTGCAGGAGGCTGCCCTCTCCCTCATGGAACTCATACACTGCCGATCGCCACCACTGGATCCATTCGGGAGGCCTTCCAGGCAGGATACAGTCCGGCCAGGAAGTTGACCAGAAGAGCGATGGCTATGGCCAAAACGAAGAACTCCGGTTTCATGACTACAGTCATCTTGGAGACCATATAGATCTCTGAGGGGAGTTCGATCTCATAGGACATTATGAGTTGAGCAGAGAGATAGGCAAGGATTCCTCCCAGCAGAGCTGAAGGCGGGGCCAGGATCAGGCTCTCCAGGACAAATATCTTGAGGATGGAGCGGCGGGTTGCACCCATGGCCATCAAAATGCCGATCTCCCGCGTCCGGCGGGAGACTATCATGATCATGGTGTTGGCGATGCCAAACCCGGCGATGGCGATGATCAGAATATAGAATATCCAGGCGAAGACCCTCTGGGTCTCAATGAGGTTGAGGATATCGGCGTTCATGTCCTGCCAGGATTTTGAGTCGTATGCCAGTCGCCGCTTGAGGTCTTCAGTAATGAGGGAGGCCCGATAGATATCGTTCACCCTGGCGTCGACCTCGGAGACCACATCACCCATTCCTGTCAGATCCTGGGCCAGGATCAACGGGATATAGATCAAAGAATCGTCTGCTGCGGTACCGGTCTCAAAGAGTCCGGCCACCTTTATGCGGGCGGATATGTTTCCTCTGGCCAGGGTGAAGTCGTCTTCAAGGTCCAGCTTCAGCTCCTCTGCCAAACCGGTTCCAATGAAGGCGGCGTACTTCCTGCGATCTAAGTCCAGAAAGTCCCCGTAGATGATGTCGCTTTTGACATCCATCATCCGGTCCTCGTCTTCCGGATTGACACCCAGGAAGCTGATCGCCCGGACCTCATCCCTGTATTTGGCCGCTCCTTTTCCTGCCAGTCTCGCTGAGACCGCTTCTACTTCCGGGTATGTCCAGAGAATATTGGTGACCGTCCGGTAGAGATAGACATAGTTCTCATCCTCCTTTGGCTGGACGTAGATGTGAGGATTGTTCTCCACGGTGGTGGTTATGATCTCCTCTTGAAAGCCGCTCATGATTCCCATAAAGACCACGATCACTGCCACCGCCAGCGTCACCGCAGCAACTGTGAACAGGGCCATCCTGGGATTTCTCAAGATATGTCTGGAGGCGATGGAGAACTCGTACATCATCTATATGCCTTCAATATTTCATTTGATATTCGATCAATCTTTTTCATGCGTTTATGGCCAGAGCGGGATCAAGCCTCGAAGCTTTATAAGCTGGATAGGAGCCGGCGACGATGCACAATATTATTGCCGCTACTACTATGATCAGGAAGCTTTCCAGAGTGATCACCACCGGCAGGGTAACTGTCTGCCCGCCGGGGGCTTCCATAGAGAACTCCAGGCCCTTGAGATAAAGGGAAAAGGCCAGGCCGAGGATTGCGCCCACCGCTCCTCCCATCAGCCCCAGCAGACCGCTCTCGATCAGGAATATGTTCATTATGCTCTGCCTTTTCGCTCCCATAGCCATCAGCATGCCGATCTCGCTGGTCTTCTCGTTGACCAGCAGGTACATGACGCTTCCCACACCGAATGAGGCGATGATCAGGATCAGCAGCATTATCAGATTGTTCTCGAAGCTCTCTATGGCCAGGGTCTCCAGGATCTCGGGGTAGAGTTGCTGCCAGCTGTCTGCCTCATATCCGTAATCTTTCAGAGTTCTGGCAGCGGCATCCCCCTGGTAGACGTCATCCAGCTTTATGTCTACTGATGACACCACATCTCCTTCATCCAGAAAGCTCCTGGCGGTGTCCAGGGAGACTATGGCCAGGTCCTCCGGCCAGCCAATCGGCGGATCGAAGATCCCGGAGACCATCAGGCTGGTGGCTCTGGCATCAGGAAAGCTGGCGTAGATGGTCTGGTCCATCTTTACCTTCAGCCGGTCGGCCAATTTTTGGCCCAGGATCACCTTTCTGCCGCTCTGCACGGAGATGAGGTCTCCCCGGATCATATACTCTTCAATATGGTAGATCTTTTCAAAATCCTCCGGATTGACCCCTGACATGCCCACATTCTCCACATTTTCTTTATATGTGAATGTGGCACTGGTGCCCAGGCTGGCGGAGACGGCCACCACCCCCGGGATTTCCCATATGCGGTCGGTCAGGCTGTGATAGAGGTAGATGTAGTCCTCGCCCTCTTTGGGGCTGACGGTGACATGAGGCAGGTCCTCGATTATTATGTCGAAGAGCATATTCCGAAAGCCGTCCATCATGAAGATGGAGACCAGAGAGATGGATACCGCCAGGGCTATGGCCGCTATGGAGAGGATGGTTCCTCTCTTCCGGTAGATGATATGCCTCATGGCGACTGTCAGCTCGAAAGCGGGAGTGATGCTGGGCAGGTTTTGGCACCTCTGGCACTCTCAATGATCTCTTCTTTTATCAAGTTACTGTATCCAGACTGAATGCTGTATCGAGACGGAATTATGGACGGCTCAGGGCAGAATCAAAGCGTATAGGGAATGATCTCTTTTCGGAAAGGTTTCTGTACAGGCTGCCGGCTATTTAAGGCAAGAGATGCCAGCCAGAATTGATGTTCTCTGATGATGGTATTTTCACTCAATCCCTGTTTGATGAGGTTGAATCGATGTATAAGGGAGCCGATCCCGCTCACGACTTTTCCCATATATTGCGAGTATATAAAAATGCCAGAGAGATCGGCCAGGCAGAGGGAGCAGATATGAAGGTTTTGCTCCTGGCGGCTTTATTGCATGATGCTCTGGAGGGATCGAAGGGCTCTTCCCTCTCCGGAAAAGAAGAGGAGGATCTGCTGGCCGGAAGACGGAAAGCGCTGGATGAATTCCTGGAGGGGATGGACCTTTCTGAAGAGGCAAAGGAGGGGGTGATATATGCGGTCCAGGTGCATTCCTTCTCCCGAGCAATTGTGCCCGAGACCTTGGAGGCCAGGATACTTCAGGATGCCGACCGGCTGGATGCTCTGGGCGCTGTGGGCATAGCGCGGGTTTTTATGACCGGCGGAGCAATAAATCGCCCTTTTTGCAGCCCGAATGATCCCTTCTGCAAGAGGCGGGATCCGGATGACGGCAGATGGAATCTGGACCATTTCTACAGAAAGCTGCTCAAGCTGGAGGCGGGGATGCATACCGGAAAAGGGAGGGAGATGGCCAGGAGGAGAACGGAGGTGCTGAGAAGATACTTGCGGGATTTGGAGGAGGAGATAGGGGAAAGATGAGTGTATTTGGCTATGCATCAGATTTTCTCCATCGCAACATTTTTGCCCTCTTAGAGCCTTCCTGGCATGGGTGATCTCTCACTATCTCAGTTCGAGGCAAGGATAAGATTCGACTCGGATGCCGATATGAAAAAGCAGAATCTTCCTCCGTTCTTTGTCGGAGAGATAACCTATCGGGGAGAGTTCTCGCGGGAGATCATGGCCCTTTTAGAGCTGGGCAGACTCATCCATGTGGGGAAGATGGCCACCTTCGGGAACGGGATGTATGAGGTTGAGGTTTGAAGAAAATTCCTCTAAATAAATTACTCAATATTCTCCAGGCGGGCCAGGATCTTATTTGCCTCCTTGCTGATTGTATACTATCTGGATCTCAAGAGGATCTATTGATTTGCACATGCTGAGATTTTTTACGGGGCGCCGCGAGTCGGCCTGCTGGCCTCCCGCGCTGATGCCCTGGGCCCCCTCAACGCCGGGGAGGCTTGGATAAATATGCCCTTGCTGTTGATGAATTTAACTATATTTTAAGATAAATATTCTATGCGAGGGGCCCAAAGACAATTCGCCGCCTCGCTCGAAAGAGTCCATGAGGTATGGATCTGTCCCAGAGACTCATAGGGTTTATAGATATCGATTTCCAATAGTCTTTCGCCAGAGTTTAAATACCCCCTTACATTCGATAGGCTGGCGAAAAGACCCCCATTAAAAGGGCCATTCAGGCGCAAGATTTAAGCCAAATCAGCCCTTTTGGGAGGCCATTGCAAAGCCCATCCCGACCAAAAGGGAATTGAAACTGAAACCTCGGCTTTATATTCTCGGAGTGCTACGAAAGAGAATATGAAGAAAATAATAGCAGTAATTATGTTGTTCGGGATCGTATGCACGGCACAGGCAAGATTCCCTGTGCCTGGTGATTCAGTCTACATAATCGGCCTTATGAATGAGGGGACCTTTAGTTGAAGGAATAATAACAGACGTTAGCGACGGATGGATCTGCCTAAACTGTTCGCTTATGAGCTACTATGGTGCCGATGGAGACAAACCAGTAGATTTGAAGTATCCCTTTGTTGTCTGTGTCGGATCTGGTACAATATACAATATCAGGTGGGCATCCTAAGCAGGCAGGCCGCCCTCACCGCGGTCCCCCATTATCTGGATGCGGTCCTCCGTTGTGTACTGTGATTTTAAAGCCCATACCTATGAAAGGGAACTGTAACTATCTGATCGAACTACTAGTGGCGAAGGAGCCCTATCGCAAAGTGAATCCTGATGAAAAGAGTGGCTAATGTTAAATCCCATCAAGGCATATATGATCTTCACATGTTTGCTGAATATATTGCGGCGGCATTATCCAAAGCAAATTATAAGATTCTGGATAACGGCCAGTATGTTGCTACCGTCCCTGGTCTGCAAGGTGTTTGGGCTACAGGCAAGACTATCGAAGGAGCACGTACCGAGCTTGTTGAGGTTATTGAGGGTTGGATAGCGTTACGCTTGAGATTAGGGTTGCCAATTCCATCGATGGATAACCAGGCCATAGAAGCATCAGCAGAGCCTATTGCAGGTGTCTAGATTAACACCAGTATCGCGGCGTGAGCTAATTAGGCGATAAGAAAGCTGGGATTTGATGGCCCGTTTCCTGGTGGGAAACACGCCTACATGAAACGAGGCATTGTAACCGCACGCATACCAAATCCTCATCATGGTGAAGAGATAGATCCCTCTTTGCTGGATACTATTTTAGATGAAGCTGGGATCAGTCGAGAAGAATGGTTCTCAGCAGTTTGACTCACTGTGGATAAACCGATTTCCGTCTCATATCGCCTGCTCAGCCAAAAATTGAAAGATTGAAAGCATCGCAACATTTTCGCTCTCCAACTCACCCCTCTGTCATTGTTCAAGAAACATCCTGCGCAGCGGCTTTGGAGTCCACCTCAGATCCCTGGTCTGTATCCAAGCCCCGCCCCCTTTAAAGCCAGAAAGAATTGGATGAACACTAGATGTTATGGATTGTGATATATTAAATCTAAAATACTCCCGGCGGGCTCAGGCAATAGTCTGAATCATATTCAAGAAATCCAGGCTGCTATTATGGCCAATTCAAAGCCACACAGAGCTGCTTTTTTTAGGGCGCCGCGAGTCGGGCCTCTAGCCCACCCGCGCTAATGCCTCAGGCCCCCCGAGCGCTCGGGGTGGCTTGGAGGGATATGCTCTGGCAGATGAGCGGGATTGGGGCGTATTTTGCTTTCAAGGATGCTACAGATATGGGCTGCTTTGGCCAGGTGCATTCCTCAAGAGCGGCAGCATTTGAGGATTTGCTTGACGGTGATTTGGATTAATATCAAATGTCACTATCATCCTTTTGCCTGGAATTTTCCTCACTACAATCGCTCATCAGATATGAATAATTTGAGGCAATCTTCTCCAAAACACGTTCTGCTTTGTCGTATGCTTGGTCATGATGATCAAACCACAGGAATACAATTTTATCTCCGACGATCATATAAACGATGACGAAGGGATTGACGTGCACACCGCAGGTCATCTTCAATCTATACTTTTTCGGCTCGCCTATTTCAGGATTGGTGAGTATCTGATCGATCTTCTTGATCGCCCTCTCTCTTAATGCCCTATCTTTTCTGGTCAGCTTCTCAAACTGCTCTGTAAAATCCGGTACCGGCTCAAAACGGAGTTTCATGAAAAAAGCAGCAGCTAAAGATTTCTTAGATAATTCAGGAACTCATCTTTATCCTTAAATGTCTTGCCTAGACCAGCCTCGAACTGCTCAATTCCCCTACGCACGTGGGCTTCAAATTCGGTGAGATCTTGTATCTCCTCAACTGTTAGGCGCTCCTTATTCTCATGCACAATTTCGGTTTTTTTTGCATTAAGGCAATCTGAGCACATCGGCTATTCGGTCTCCCTTCTCTTTGGAATCTACTGCAACCATCATTAGCATAACTTAGTACATGAACTTTTCCAGGCATCACGGATGTATTCCGCAGCTATCCACCCAGAACTGAAATCCCGTTCTTATCAGGGAGACTTTTAATTTGAATAACTGATGTTATATGGATTGCCATATATTAAAGCTAAAATACTCCCAGCGGGCTCAGGCAATAGTCTGAACCATATTCAAGAAATCCAGGCGGCTATTATGGCCAATTCAAAGCCACACAGAGCTGCTTTTTTTAGGGCGCCACGAGTCGGGCCTCTGGCCCTCCCGCGCTAATGCCTCAGGCCCCCCCGAGCGCTCGGGGTGGCTTGGAGGGATATGCTCTGGCAGATGAGCGGGATTGGGGCGTGATTTGCTTCAAGGATGTTGCAGATATGGGCTTCTTCGGTCAGCGGCACTCATTAAGTAGGGATGAAAGGTTAGCTCGATAGTGATCTGGTATCTTACAAGTATGGGAGAAGAGGGATGGAGATTGCCCGCGTATATTCTCAGACGGAGCTAGGGCCCCAGCTACACTAAATTGCTGACTGAAGATCTGGTCGTTTATTGTCACCCGATCCAGAATTGACCTGCAGGCGATCGACGCTTATGGTTTTCTGTTTTCAGTATCAGAGGAGCAATTCGCCTGTGAGAGTAATGCGCAGCTCTTTTGTCTTGCCCCTGGGCAATACCTCCAGAGCCTGGAGATCAGCCAGCCGGGCCACCTGTCTGGAGATCGTGCTCTCAGAAAGGGAGAGACGCTCTGCGATATCGGTGATGGTCGCGGGCGAATACTCAGATATGTCCTTTAAAATCCTTATTTGCTTCTCTTCTAGCTTTGCAACAATTTTAGGCAAGCAGATATCATTAAGGCATCTATCGATATCGCTGAAGTTCGTCGTCTTGTTGATCTTGCCTGGCTTGGAGATGCAGGCAATGGTGAATGCGAGGAAGATCTCTCGTGGCCCGCCGGATAGATTGGCAATGACCTGGCCCTCCGCCTTTTCCAGCAGGTCTTTTAGAGAGAGTACCATCCCCTCGAAATCCCGGTGATCAACCCGGTGGATTTCAATATTTATCGAGCTGTCGATCTGACGAGATAGGTCTCGAATAGCCTGAGTGGTTTGTTCTCCGCGGGAGTCCGGCTCTACTTCAGGACGGATAAGGACTATTCTATCCCCGCCTTCAATTCCATATTTCACTATCAGGGATACAATTTGGGAGGAATCAAAGCCTGAGAGCGAGAGGTAGGTTTTCATTGCTTAATACTGCAATTCCAAGCTTAAATTCTTTCCGTTGCATACTCCTGAATTTATAGACATATAATTGCAGAATTGTGAAATTATTGCAATAATCGACAGATTTAAATGTAAGGGGAGGTAATCTATGATCGATGCCTCAAAAGATCACACTCGTACTCCGGCCAGAATCTGGATTTGATATTCCATACAGCGATGGCTATCAACTATACTCTTCACTGCTGGGGGTTATGCGGGAGGCGGACGAGATAGCCGCCAGCCACACGCACGATTCTCCCATCAGCTCCATATCTTTGGGCCCTCTGGAGGGAAAATTTCTGCGCACTGATAGGTCGAGGCATAAAGCGGTTGATCCAAACGAAAGATACAATTTCAAGATAGGGATAACTGATCCTAAGGAGGTGGAGATCTTCCGCTCCATCATCCAGCCTTTGGTCTTGAGAGAGAGAAACCTCCGCCTGGAGAGAGGAGATCTTCGGGCAGAGGAGGTTTCCAGTTCCACTGCCAGCTTCCAGGATATTGTGAAGTCCGTGGGAGAGGTCAAAAATCCATATCTTGATTTTGAGTTTAAATCGCCGGTCTGCATTCAGTACAGGAACAGCAAGGTCTTTGAGATGTTTCCTCACCGGGAAGCGGTATTTCACTCTCTCCTATCAAAATGGAACTCGGTCAGTCCTGAGGAGCTGAGGATGAATATTGAGCGGGATGAGATGGCACGCTACATCGTGGAAAAGCCTCTGGCCTACGATACGCACAGCGTGGTAGTGAACACCGTGTTCGACAAGGTCAAAGGCCATCCAAGGCCGATAATGAGGCAGGGGTTCGTTGGGCGCTGCCAGTACATGTTCGCCAGGAATGCACCTGATGGCATGAGGAATGGAATTACAGCTTTGGCCAGATTTGCAGAGTATAGCGGGGTGGGGAGCGCAGTCTCGCGCGGGTGCGGAGCGGTGAGGGTGAGTGTGGGGGAGGTGGAGAGATGATTTCTATTTTAGATTCAGACGATATGGAATTGGAAGAATATAATTCAGAATATCTGGAGAATATCTCAAACGAGAAGGTGGAAGATTATAAGGAAATAAAACTTCGTATCAAAGAGTATGTGAAAGAGGTCTTACCACATCTATTTAAAGAATCTGCTCAATTGGACGCAAAATTCAATAAAGCTCTGAGCTTTTCCGCTCATGTAATTACAGCAGTATTTACTGGATCAATTTTGTACATATATGATCGGATATCAACTGAGCAATCACTCCCAAATTCACATGACATGAGACTACTTTGTACTGCACTTACCCTTCATGATATCAATAAATATTGGAACGAAATAACTAATTCTAGAAATAAAGGAAATTATTATACTTTAATTCAAGATTATTTTAAAACAGATCCCTTCAATATAAAAACATACTTCCCTGAATGGGAAAGTGAGCTGGATGAGATTGTTTTTCTAGTTCAACACGCGGAGGAAAAAGATGTTTCGCAGTGTGAATCGAGATTCTTTCAGCCAAAATACGCCCGACTTCTACCATACGTAAAATTTGGGGATAAGGTCGCCAGTTTAGGTAAATCTGAATACCCATTGCAGGACATTCAAAAGCTACTGAACAGCAGCGGATATAACGTGCACATCTTGCTACTGCCTGAAATGCCGCAGCAATTGCTATCTCAGATTGTATATCGAAGTGCCAAGCAATATTTGGTCCAATCCAACGGGATTCCACTGCTAATATCTCCCCAGGGAATCTTATATCTATCTTCAAATAAAATAAACATTAATGCA
>JAXDAR010000179.1:0-3090 GCA_034679645.1 Methanothrix sp.
GCTGCTGGATGTGCGCCATGGTCTGCCCCTACGGGGTCATCGGCAGGCACACCGAGGTGCGCATGGCAGTGAAATGCGACCGCTGCAAAAACCTTGATGTTCCGGCCTGCGTTGCCGCCTGCCCCACCGGGACACTGGTCTTCGCCACCCAGCGCGAGTTTGTGGAGATGATGAGAAAAGAAGCTGCGGCCAGGATTGCCCGGGAGGCGAAGGGCCTGGCCAAGGCCTGAGCTTCAGCCTTTCTGGAAAGGATAAACCGGTGAGGTCAGACTATGGGCGTCAGGCTGATCCGGTTTCCTTCCTCCAGGAGCATATTGTAGGGCTCGGTCCTGGGTATGATCCCATAGATGCACAGCCCACCATTAAGCTCGCTCACCAAAAGGTAGGTGTCAGCGGTGTGGATGGCCATATTCATGCTCTCCTGGCCGCTTTTCACCACCAGCACATTTATGTCATTGGTCTCTTTCCAGCTTCGGATCATGATGTTGGCCAGGTTGAGAACGGCTTTGTAGCCGAAGGCGAACTCAATGGCATCAAGGCCAATGATGTTCAATATGGGCCGCCCGGTCCTCTCCCGCAGGCCATCCCACTTCTCTTGCAGCTCCTCGCCCCAGGTTACGGGATCCTCGCCTTCCGGTCGGGAGACTATGACGTTGTTGGGCACGAAGATGTCCTGAGAGCTGAGCTGATAGCCGATGCTGGGCAGAATGAAAACCCCCCGTCCGTTCTTGAGAGCATTGGACGCGAGAGCAGTCAGGATCTGATAGTACCTCTTGCCCACCCCCTGCCCGATCTCCAGGACATTGCATGATCCGTATCTTAGGCCGCCTGTTACTATATCCAGGTCGGGTATGCCCGTGGAGATGTGATCCTCATTGGGATCGGGGACTCTCACCCCCTCGCTGGCGATGCGGGCATCCTTTTGATCCAGGTAGGGCTCAAAGAACCGGAAACGTCCGCCGTGCAGGGTTACGGTGTAGATCCTGTTGCCGATCTCCACGCCACGAAGTTTGCTCAGATTGATCTGGCGGACGTAGCGGGTCCTCATCCCTCCCTGATCCGAGGCAGGGAGGCGGAACTGCTCCATGCTCACCACTCCGTCCACGATGTAGTCCAAAGGCATGACGCTGTCAAACTCGGAGACGAAGATGAGATTGGTGTCCAGGTCCCGGGCGAACTCGCAGATGTTCTGCTCAAAGCTGGCATGGCTGCCCTCCAGCAGGTGGGAGGTGTCGTTCAGTACTGCATCCCAGCTGTCTATGACTATGGTGGGATTTTCCATATCCTCCGCCTCCTCGAAGAAGACTTTGAAGAAGTCCAGGACGGCATAGTAACTGTTGAGATCCTTTCCCATTCCCTTCAGGCTCTCCAGGAGCCTGGTCTGGGTGGCATTGACCACATTCCTGGCAGGGAGGATATCCTCCACCCAGGGATTTGTGGCATAAAGCCGACGGGGATCGATGCGGGTGGAGATATATAGCCCCTTCTGCTCCCGGCAGAGGCGGCTCATGATCTCCAGGGCCAGGGTGGTCTTTCCCGTACCCGGCAGGCCCTTGATCAGCAGCGTCTGGCCGCCCTCGATCTGGAAGAACTGGCAGATCTCCTTGGGCAGAGATGAGGCAGGTTCAGCTGGCATGGATCATCCCTCCCGTCAAGGCTTCTTCTTTCCTCTTTTCATCCATGCATCTATGGAAGCGTTTCATCAGGCTGCATATCCTCTCCGGATCGACCCGAAAGGTGAAGATGACCCTCCGGTCCTCGCCGCGGCCAAAATCGATATTAAAAGCAGGGGGCTCCTCCGCCTTGAGCGGCTCGGCAGTCTTCTCTCTCTCTTCTCCATGCCTGGCTACTGCTCGCCTCACTCTCCAGAGCTTGGAGGGGCCCACCTCCACGAACTCCACACTTCCCTCGGAGCTGAGGACGGAGAGATATTTGATGACCGTGGTCTTGCTCACGCCCGCCTTCTTGGCCACATCCACCGTGGTCAGGCCCACCTCCGATTCTCCTATAACTTCCAGGATCTTTTCTTTGTATGAGGCCATATTACCGTGCCACCCACAGGGGATTGAAACAGGTCTTCAGGATTGCCGGCCTTGAGCCCGGAATAGGATCAATTCCGACTGCCTATCCCTTTCCTGCAATCCATTTCTCTCTTTTGCAATATCCATTTCTGTCTTCGGATAATTCATTTCTATCATTCTCGTATTTCAATTTTCATATCAGCCCGGCCCGGCAAGGAAAGCCCGAAAGATCTTATCGGAAATAATAAATGCCCACCGGCCTATGAACCAGCAAGAGGGCAGAATGACCGAGGAAAACTTTAGGGGTAGTCGGCTTTACACCGACCCCTGGCCGCCCCTGCGCGGCGACTATCAGGTGGGCGATCCCCGCTCAGCCGTGGCCGTGGTCACTTTGGCCAGCTCGCTTTTCATAAAAGGATGTGCCATCTTCGGCCAGTGCGTGACCGAGAACCTGGGGCTGGAAAAGATCGTGGCCAATGTCATATCCAACTGCAATATCCGCTTTTTGATTGTGTGCGGCCTGGAGTCCAAAGGGCATCTGCCCGGCAATACCCTCCTGGCCCTGCATAAGAACGGCATAGATCCCCAGGGAAGGATCGTGGGATCAAAGGGCGCTATTCCATTCATCCAGAACCTGCCCCCCGAGGCCATAAGCCGCTTCCAGGAGCAGGTGGAACTGATAGACTGCATCGGCCTGGCGGATGTAGAGGAGATAGAGGCATTGGTGGCCCGCCATAAGAGAGAGCCCTTTGCTGGAGAGCCCTTCTTGGTCTTCAAGAGGAAGGCTCCCATCAGGACAATTGCCGCAGGGGACGCCGATCTGACCCTGGGGGCGGGCGTGGTCATGGACGCCTCCGCCTGGCTGGTCATGGAAGAGGTGTGAAGATTGTTCAGATTCAAGAGAGAGCAGAGTGTGGTCAACCTGGCGGGGGTGAGGATGGGAGGCCAGCCGGGAGAGCTGGCGTCCGTATTATGCGGCACCATCTTCTATCAGGGGCATAAGATTGTGGAGGATGAGGAGAGGGGCATCTTCGACCGGGCTGCTGCTGAGAGGCTGGTCGCTCGCCAG
>JAXDAR010000180.1:0-9913 GCA_034679645.1 Methanothrix sp.
CAGAAGACCGGATCGCTACCCCAGACCGCTGGTCCAGGCCCAGTTAAGAGGACCGCCATGGCAGATGAAGGGATGACCGGTCAGATTCGCTGTAGGGCGGGAGCTCAAGCCACTTCTTTCGCTGGCAGAAGGAGATCTGTAGTCCGGCAGGAAGGGCGGATTCATCCCGCCAAGGGAGGTTTCACCGGGAAGGGGGAGGGGCCTGGTCATGGCCGCGCTCTGGGGAAAGGAGAGCTCCACCGGATATTTGTACTCGGAGATGATACGGCCAGCGGCATCCCTTAAAGTGGCGCTATCGCCGCTCTCGCTCCAGAGTAGAGTGCTATTGTACAGATCAGAGAGGGTGTTGCTGCCATCTAGGGAGTGAACTCTGACTGTTGAGCCTGCTTTCAGGGTGGTATTTGCCGGAAATACATAGGTTTGATTCTGTTGGTTCATGAGCGTCCAGCCGGCAAGATCTATCAAACCGGTTCCTTGATTAGCTATCTCGACCCACTGATCCAGGCCCTGATAGTTTAGACTTGTGATCCTGGCGATATCCGTCCCAACGCCAGAAGGATCCCCTGCGGCTATTGCTACCGAAAGGGCAAGAGATGCGAATATAATTGCTGCAACACAATAACCAATCGGACTTTTCATTTTATGTGCCTCCATTAATACTATCAATACAGCGAATCCTGGCGAAGGCGAAGATCGTGGCTCCAGAGAGGAGCAGAAATTCTCTCGAAAGAGCTGGAGATACGATGGCTATGGATCATGACATCTTTCGTATTCTACATATATAAAAGTGTGGTGCTTGCGGGGTGGTGCTTGCGGGGGGCATATGTGATGTGAAAATGAGTCTCGGTCGGATAGGAGTTGCTGCACGGTACACTGGAGAAAGACGCCCTTCGATAATTCCTGGAGTGGGAAAAATATCAATTAGTGCAGAAGATGGGATGTCACACCAATATGCCGGTAGGATTCATTCGCATGAATGGTATTTATTCAGCATATCTGCCAGATCGATCATCTTCACCGGCTTGCTGAGATAGGCATCCATTCCGGCATCCCGACATCTTTTCTCATCCCCTGGCAGAGCGTAGGCGGTCAGAGCTACAATCTTCAGATCGTTCTGGGGCCACCGTTCTCTTATTGCCTTTGTCGCTTCCAGCCCGTTCATAACCGGCATCTTCACGTCCATGAGAATGATATCATAGGGCTGCCTTTCGAGGGCCTGCAAAACCTCCCTGCCGTTAGCTACCGAATCGGCGCGGTAGCCGAGTTTTTTGAGCATCAATAGGGTCATCTTCTGATTGGATATGTTGTCTTCCGCCAGGAGAATACGCAAATAGCTGTATTTGCCCTCTTCCTCGGATTTGCCGATCTCTGCAGGGGGCAATTCTGGCTCTGAAAGCACTCTGGTCAGGATCTCGCAGAGATTGGCGGGCTTGAGCGGCTTTCCCACCACAGCAGCAGAAATATCATTTGGCACCTTCTGGCCTGCATATGCCAGGACGATCTGCGGTCGATCTTCTACAAATTCACCGATCTCTCTCAGCATGGAAACGACATCAGGAGTATTGAGGTCTGCCAATACCAAATCGAATGACTGGGCGGCTAATAAGAGCCGGTAGGCTTCCTGGACAGATTCTGCCAGAAACGGCGTCATTCCCCATTGGTGCACCTGACAACCCAGTATGCGCCGGAGGCTCTGGTTGAAGACAACGATCAGCACCGCCTTATCCTGCAGCACAGGATGCAAATCAGCCTTAAATGGCTTGGACTCGGATGGAACCTCCTGGGTCTGGAGGGTGAAGTAAAATGTGCTACCCGCCCCGAGCTTGCTTGTCGCCCAGATCCGACCGCCCAGTAGCTCGATAAGCTTCTTGCTGATCGCAAGTCCCAGGCCAGCTCCGTCATACACTCGGGAAATGGAGGTGTTCAACTGGCTGAATGGCTGGAAGAGACGGTGCATCTGGTCAGGTGGTATACCTATTCCCGAATCTCGGACGGCAAAATGTATCTCGTCATCTCTCCTGGAGACCGATAGTATAACTTCACCGCGATCGGTGAACTTTATAGCATTGCTGAGAAGGTTGCTCAGCACCTGTCTGAGCCTGCCTGGGTCGCTCATTATGGCCTCTGGAACCCTTCGATCGAAGATGTATGCCAGCTCCAGGCCCTTTTCAGAGGCCTGTGCTGCTACCAGGTCCAGTGATTCCTCCACTAGATTGCGCAGATCGAATGGCTGTAGCTCCAGCTCCGTCTTCCCTCTCTCGATCTTGGAGAAGTCCAAAATCTCATTGATGAGAACCATAAGAGCTTCGCCGCCTTTTCTGATAGTCTCCACAAAGTCTCTCTGCTCTTCGCTCAGAGTATCATCTGTAAGCAGCAGGCTTGTCATCCCTATTACCGCATTCATGGGAGTGCGAAGCTCATGAGACATATTGGCCAGGAACTCGGACTTGGCCTGCATGGCTGACTCGGCCCGATCCTTGGCCTTCTTGAGTTCCTCCTCTGCGTGCTTGTTCTCTGTGATGTCACGGATCGACTCTATTGCTCCCGAGATATTTCCTTCCGAATCGTAAAGTGCTGCTGCACTGCCGACGAGGAAGACCCCTCCCCCCCTTAAAGTCGGCATATATGCTCCGCCGACCAGTGTTCCATCCTGTCTTTTCAGATCAGTGTAACCTCTCTCGATTTCATCATGGGATTGGAGCACAAGGTCGATCAGAATCGGCCTTCTCTCACCATAAAAAGGCAGGGCATATTCGTAATTGCCCCTGCCCAGAATTTCTGCGGCCCTAACACCGGTCATCGCCTCCATGGAACGGTTCCAGGCAATCACCTTGCCTTCTTGATCGATGACCAGGGTGGCATCAGGCAGGAAATTGATTATATCAGCAAGCCGCCTTTCTTGCTCTCGCAAAGTCTGGTCTGCTCTCTTCTGTTCAGTGATATCGCGGATGGATTCTATGGCCCCTATGCGGTTGCCTTTATTATCAAAAAGAGGCGCCCCAGTTGCCCATACATAAGCCCCTTCTCCCCCATTCAAGGCAGGTGCATATGTTTCCGCATAAAGGGTATTTATTTTTCTTTTTACAAATTGATACTCAGAAGCAAGATCCCCATCTTCTGCATCTATCAGATCCAGCAAATGCCTCTTTTGTTCTCCATAAAAGGGAACAGTGTAAGCATAGTCCCCCTTCCCGATCATTCCCTCTTTAGCGACCCCGGTCATCTCCTCCATGGCATGATTCCAGGCGATTACTCTCTTATTATTATCAATAACAAAGGTTGCATCCGGGAGGAACTCGATGATGGATGCCAGCTTATTCTCTGAATCCATCAGCGCTTGCTCTGCCATCTTGCTATCGGTAATATCGCGGCTGATTCCTACCAGGCCCAGCTTTTCTCCATTCGGGCCGTAGAAAGGAGTCTTAAGGGTATCAAGCAGTACCCTCCTGCCATCCGGGTAGGTGACCCATTCCTCGTTGCGGCGCGACTTGCCGGCATCAAGCATCATCCGATCTTTTTCTCGATAGAACTCTGCGGTCTGAAGGTCGAAGAAATCAAAATCAGTTTTGCCTATCTGCTCTCTTTCAGGGCGTCCGACATACTCCTCGAAGGCCTTATTGCAGCCAAGATAGACGCTATTTGGATCTTTAAAGAATATGAGATCGGGTATGGAATCAATCAAGCAGCGCAAGAGAGCCTTTTCACGCTCCAGACGCTTCTCTGCCCGCTTAATCTCGGTGATATTGTTGAGTATGACCACCTTTCCAGTAAACTTCTCGCTGATATCGAGCATCTGCGTGATCCTGACCTGAAACTGAAAAAGGGACTCGCCAATTTGAATCATTTTCTCGAAAAAAACTTCCAATTGACCGTTGGCATCCATACCAGCCAGATCATCTTCGATCCATGAGAGAGCCTCTCTCGCCTCCTGCCGATCATGGTATGCAGATTCTGATATGCTGCGGCCAGATATAAGCTCCTGGGCAGCAGGATTCATATTCTCAATGCGGTTTTGCCTGTCGAATATGAAGACAGGATCCCTGATGCTCTCGAAGATGGTCAGATACTTATTCTTCTCGTTTGTCATGCAGCGATTTGCGGACTGCAGCTCGGTCAGCATCTGATTCTCGCTCAAGCTGTTCCATTCTGTGCATATGCCCAGCTCAATGCGATCAAAAAATCGATCGATAAACAATCGGTATAGGCGAGCTTCTTCGACCTCAAAGCCTGCCTGCAAGAGGAGGTCGATATAGCTCTGGCGGTAATATTTCATAAGGCCCAAGAAAGTGCCCAAGCTTACCCCACGTTTACGGTGCCTTTTTGCCTCGATTATGCCGAAAGTAGCGATAGGATGACTCGAGTAATTTTCGTCTGCCAGGAGCTCCGGCACACCTGGAAGGTCCTCCAGACTTTTTAGAAGAGATTGGGATAAACCGGATATAGAGCTTCTCCAGGCTTCGGATGAGGTCGAGGTGTACCCTGTATAGTCGTTCTCCTTTGCATAATTGAGGACCTTTTGCACCAGCCAGTCCTCATGGCTCATTACATAGTCAGCTAATCTGATGCTTGCATTCTCCATTTGGGTCGGTATCTCCTTATCTGGCAGGATGTCCCGGTCAATTTTGGTGATAGGGGCTCCTATTCTTGGTTCAAGAGGATTAATGACTACAGCAATATAATCTCTCTCCTCTCACGGGTCCGCAGAGTGGATAAGAAGAGCATGCAAGCGTACACATATCCAGAGTTGAATGGAAATATGCCGTGGCCTGCCTGTATGATGGCGTAGAGCCCAAAAAGCTGGGCCAGAGCCCCTATTCTCTACAAACTGCATTATACATTAAGGCTCCTAGACACTCATGAATCCATAAAGGTGATAGTTGCTATGGGTTGTTCCACCACGCTGATATTCACAGAGTCGCTGACATCCTGACAAGCCCCATTGGCAGTGAAGATGAGAGTGGCAGAAGATTCGCCTGTGAGGGGTGGACTGTAGAAAGCTCTAAAGTCGGAGCCATCATACGGCCAGATAAAGGTTCCCGACCCCATCTGGACGGACCATTCTACTGAAGTTGCATTTGTTGCCCAGCCTTCCAGCATCACCGGATATCCAGAACAGGCTTCCCTATCGGCTCCGGCATTTGCGATCTGGCATTTGGAATTGATGATCAATGCCGTCAGCGCCGATCCATTGGATACTAAAACAGTCTGCGGAGACCCCAGAACGATCCAGCCTGTTGGAACAGTTTCGGTTATGGTATATGACCCAGTAGATAGGTTTGCGAATCTATAGGATCCGCCTGAACAGTTAAAGGTGTGATTGACTTGAAAGCCCCCCGCACCACTTACAGAGATCTGGAACTGCGTTCCAGGAGCACATTGGCCCTGGACCTGTTTTGTAATAGTAAGGCTCCCTGTATCTCTTATATTGGTTACCGTGGCTGTCGCAGTCATACCTTTCGAGACTGTAACTGTTGTTGGTGAGCCTGTGGCGGTCCAGCCTTCCGGAACCGTTTCCGTAATGGTATAAGCCCCGGTGGGCAGATTGGTGAAGGTATGGGTTCCCCCTGAGCAGTTGAAATTATGACTGGCCAGATAGCCCCCGGGACCGCTGATCCAGAAGACGAACTGGGTTCCAGGCTCACACTCGCCTTCAATATGTTTGCTGACCACAAGGCTTCCAGCGTCTCTTATGTTGGTTAGCGTCGCTTTCGAGTTCGCATCTTTTAACACTTTGACTGTTTGCGGTGAGCCTGTGGCGGTCCAGCCTTCCGGAACAGTCTCCGTTATGGTATAGGTCCCTGTGGGCAGATCAGTGAAGGTGTAGCTTCCCCCTGAGCAATCAAAATTGTGACTGGCCATATAGCCTCCCGGACCGCTGATCGAGACTGCGAATTGAATGCCGGGATCGCACGCGCCTTCGATATTTTTGGTGACTATGAGGGAACCAGCATCTCTTATATTGGTTACCGTAGCTGTCGCGGTCTCACCTTTCGAGACTGTGACTGTTTGTGGCGAGCCTGCAGCGGTCCACCCTTCAGGAACCGTTTCCGTAATGGTGTAGTTCCCAGTAGGCAGGCTGGTGAAGGTATAGGGTCCGCCTGAACAACTGTAGGTATGCACCGCAGAATACCCCCCAGGACCGGATATGGAGACGGGAAAAACCGTGCCATACTCGCACTGGCCTTGAATCCGTTTGCTGACCGCAAGGCTTCCTGTATCTCTGTTGTTGTTCATGATCGCGGTCGATACTGAGCCTGAGACTACAGCGACCGTTTGGGGCGAACCCGAGACAGTCCAACCTGCGGGCACGCTCTCTGCCACAGTGTATGTCCCGGGAGCCATGTTGGTGAAAATGAAGTGACCCCCTGAGCAGTCAAAGGAGTGGCTTGCAAAATAGCCATTACCGCTCACAGTGATCGGGAAGACGGTGCCGGGTTCACACGGGCCATTCACCACTTTGGTAACGTCAATACCAGGAATTGATACGGCTAAATCCGCGGGCTGAGAGCACTTAGAACCTGTGCCGCTGATGCAATCGTATGCACAGAGATTGGGGCGGGGATCATTCTGGCTCCACTGAGCATATATATTCCGAATAAATAGATTCTTTCCACAGGGCCAATTGATGGAGTATAGTTTCTGATTAAGATCAACCTTGCTATTATAGGTTCCAAGCACTACCGAGACATCCTTTTGGAGCAGTTGATTATTATCTGTATATACATCAAAGACAACATATATGCAATATGTATTGGCTCTATTTGTTCTAAAATGCATATACAGGTCGGCATTTGTGGTGCCTGAGGTGCAGATTCCCGAGGGCAAAAGGGTGAAGCCTATTATTTCAACATCATTTGCCGTGCATCCAGTATAGCAGCGCGGAAGAGCTGATGCTGGCTGAAAGACGAGGAGGGCAATTAGAACCTGAATCAAAATTATATCCGTTGAATATCCACTTCTGGGAAAAAGCCTCATAAATCCTCCTTTGGGAGCAGCCAGGCACGCTCGTAGAAAGACGTCATTATATAACATCCTGCAATAAATCAAAATACGCTGCAGCAGATGACTGCAGCGCACGATGCAAGATCTAAACCAGCAGAGATATATCAGCCGTCGGTTTTTGGACCTTATAGATGTTGCAGGTGGATGGACATTGCTTTATCATCCTTAAAGTGGCCGGGTTCGTCGGGTCGGGGGCCCATATCTCGAAGGATGCTGCATGGTTGCCCACATTGAGGTCCCGTGTAACGCCTTCGGCATCAACAAAGTTGCTTGCAGTCCAATCAATTGCCACATATTTATTTTCCTCACCGGTCCCGTGTTTGAAAATGTACCCGTCTAATAGCCATCGGTAATCATAGTTGTCTACTGTGATGCCGTTGTACGCAATATAATATGGACAACTACCCCGGGAGCTTGTTGTGTCCTTCTCGCAGGTATTTCCGCAGCAGAAGGTCGGACAGCCGCCCTGTGTGCTCGTGCCGCATATGGTTTTTACATCGTAACAGGTCGTTGGGAACTCATGATCTTTAACAGTCAGAGCTACCTTATAATCTCCATAAGGGGGGGAGAGAAAATACAGGTCCCGTTCATTTCTTGGGCCCCCAAATATAGCGGTCGAGACATCAGTCCCGTCGCATAGATAGATACGCCATTCGTAATCCAGTGCTCTGCCCTGGGGCGAGGTGGCAGGCCCCTGAAGATGAACCTGGTGTCCTTGCTCGATTGTGGTAGGAGCAACTTGATCGCAACCGGTGCTGCATGTCGAAGCACCAACTCCGATTAGCGCCAAAAGCGCCAATACGGTAATAATAGCCTTGGAGAACATGGCTCTGTACCTCAACCGATATGTTAATTACCATGTAAGTTATAAACTTTTCTTAAGAAGTCGTCAATATTGTAAACACGATATATTGGATGTGTTATGAGTGATTCCCGATGAAATGCGTATGGAATTGATCAGCATGCGATCCGATGCAATAGAAGCATTTATTCGGGAATCAAATCACGACTTGGGCTGTATTAGATCGCGGAGAGAGGCAATAAAGAATATATGTTTTAGGTGTTGATTAAATATGAAAAATCTTTGTTATATATTAGCCATATGCATCCTGGTTAATATCCCTGCCGGGATGTCGCAACAGGAGAGTTCTCGACCGATCGTCAACCTGATGATAGATGTGAGCGGCTCTTTGCACCCCAGCGAGGAGCAGTCGGCGGTTGATAGGGAAAATATCGCAAATGTGTATAATGCGATGATAAAGGATAAAATACCGTCAACCTGGTTTTTAACCCAGGACGTGTCGGCATCTCAGATGGCCCTGTATCTTACTCAGTTGGGCCTATATGGAGACATAGAATTCGCCCTCGCCGGCAACCACTCGGATGAAAAATTAAGTACGATGTCTCACTCAGAACAGCTTGAAATTCTCCAGAGCTCGAAGAGATATGCCAGTTCTGCCCATGTGTGCGGCAAAAATGAGAAGGATATATCAGGATTCAAGCCCCTATCATTCGATCAGGACCAGAATACCTACAGGGCATTGGATGACATGGGCATGAAGTATGACGCCGGTTTCAAGGCTGGGATTCTATATGCCCCCGGCCACGAGGAGGATGTCTGGCCCTACCCGGTTGAAGGGCACAATTTCTATGCTGTGCCGATAAGCAATTACATGATCTCGGGAGAGAAGGTTCCGCTTCAAGACAGCTACTTCAAGGAAAACGGGCTTGGTGCTGATCAGTGGTATGATGCCCTGACATCCAGGTTCAATGAAACTTCGGGAAAGAATGAGCCACTGGTGATAAGCCTGACCACCTCTATATCGGGCTCAGGGGATTATCTGAGTGCCTTTAAAAAGTTCATCCAGTATGCCAAATCCGAGAATGCTTATTTCGTCAACTCCACCCAGTTAGTGGATATGTCGATGGGAGAAGGAGGCGCTGTATCGACGATACCTGCAAAGAGCATAGCATCCTCGGAATGCGCTACATGCAATCAGAATAAAGAAAATCAGAGCACGAGCAATGCAACCAGCAACGAGACGATTACAATCTCCGTGGACATGTACAATACAACTTAACCCAATAATTTTTTTGGATTTGGCAGAGCAGGCCACTGCGAATCCGTGAAAGCCCCTATTATCCTTGGTTTCAGCGAAATGATTACAGGCATATTATCTCTCTGTCGCATCAATTAAAAGGTTTAGAAGATCCCGCAGGCAGGAGGGCGAAAGGACCATTTGTTTTTATAATAATTCAGGGTATCAGTAGTATCAAGCTTCAGTCCGAAAATCCCTGGCTCAGATCGCCCGCATTCAAGGCATCCATCCTTCCCCGCCTTCCCCTGCCGGTGGGCGAGATGAACTGGCCGAGGCGTTTAGCGGCAATGGCAACCGGTGAAAATAAGAGGCCAGGATCGCCGAGCTTGACAAGCTGCCTGGCCAGGCTCATGCCGAGAATATCCCGCCGGGACCCCCGACAGTCTCGGTTTCTTTACTACCTGGGCCTCCACGATGTGGACCTCAGCCTGCATGAATCGGGCAGAGAGCTTCTGGGCTCTTGCCTGCAGGTCGTTCCGCGCCACCCCCCACTTCTGCATGGCCCGGGCATAGCCTATCAGAAGGCCGACCCGGCCCAATCCAGGATAGCCTCTTCTTGCTGATTTTCATCTCCGGAAGTAGGAGACAGTGCTTGTCCAAACTTCGCCTGCACCTCTGCGAAGTCATCATCCTTCTACGGGAGCTACAGATGCCACCTATTGCAGGATACTGAGGGGGCTGAGTTCCCCCACAGCTTGAATCCTAAGCGCTTGAATAGATGCCCGAGCCCAGGAACCAGGTACCATCGACATCCGTGACATAGCTGAGCTTCAATGCCTGGGTCATGTTGTTAGATGGATCTGGGTAGACGT
>JAXDAR010000181.1:0-4401 GCA_034679645.1 Methanothrix sp.
ATGATTTGAAATGGGCATTAGCTAGCGGATTGGCTGGCTGGATTATAAGATCGCTGCCTCAGATCCGCATCCCGGCAAATACGATCAGGTCGTAGAGCAGCCGCATTCGTCCCGGATAGAGCCCTCGTTTACCGGCAAGAAAATGCCAGGAGCATCTCCAATCGTTCTTTCTTCTTCCTGGCAGTACCGGCCGGACCAGGCTCTCGGCCTCTATATTGCGTCGGCACACCGGGCAGATCCGGATCCATTCCCGATCATTCGTATCCTTCTGGATCTCTGCCGGCAGGATCGATTCGATCCACTTGAGCATGGGCTCAGTAGTATAACGTGATCCGCAGATCTTGCAGGCTACCTGGTCAAAGCAGATCTCGGGATCAGCCACCTGCTCATCATGAGGCACCAGGGTAAGAGCCCCGGCCGGGCACATCCTCACGCATAGATCGCACTCCTCTTTGCACCTTTTCCAGTGAATCCTTATCCTGCCATCATCTGTCTCGCTTCTGATTATTTTCTGGCCGGGACAAATATTAGAGCAAGATTGGCAGCCCAGGCACAGGCTACTGTCAACTACTATCATCTTGCACCTCTGGTAGCAGCGACTGCTTGAGCGGTACGCAAGCGTGCCCTGCTCACTGCCAGATCAAAATCATCTGACAGAGCCTGGGCCGGGCAGACGCTGATGCAGGCAGGCCCGCCCTGCCGTTCCCGGCAGAGATCGCACTTGTGAGCAATCCTGTCTGCCCAGATCACCCCGAAGGGACAGGCAATGGTGCACAGGCCGCATCCGGTGCATTTCTCCGCATCAAAGGCGGTTACTTCTCCATCTTTGTACAGGGCTCCGGTGAAGCAGACCGTGATGCAGCAAGCCTTATCGCAGTGATGACAGAAGATGGGAACGGCTGCCAGGTCCTCCACGTAATGCACATTGATGTGTCCTTGACCATCATGCTCCATCTGGCAGGCTGCCTCACAGGTACGGCAGCCAATGCAACTGTTGATATCAACATAAACCGGCATTTGATTCCTCCGGGATATTATGCAGGCTTGACCTCGTATTTTGCCCATCCTGGCCTCAGGATATGTCGCCTCCGCGGCGGGCTGTTATGACTACTTCGGGCCATGGATTCATAAATGTATTGAGGCAACTTGCCTCGCACCGAAGGGTCCAACTATGAATCACGCAAAAAAAGCTGATCAATTGCAGACCATCCTTTTAAGACCATCCTTTTATATACATCCGGATCAATTCTCTGTTATCGATCAGTGAGTCCTGCTATCGATCAATGGATCTTTGATATCGATCAGGTGAATCCCTTGTCTTCCTCCATTCCGACTTTGACCGAGCGCTTAAAGCTCCTGCTCGTAAGCATCCTGGCGGCGGGATCGATAGCTGCTGCTATGGAGGTTTTTATAGGCGTGGGTGGGAGCAATCGGATTGAGCCCCTCAGCGGAGTCTTCTCCATTCTGTTCACTCTACTGGGGCACCTGATATTTCCCCTGCTGTATTTCCTGGGACTGCTCTATGGAGGCTACCAGGTATCAGGAAGAGAGAGCTGGTGGCTGGACCTGGGCCAGGTTATCGCCATCGCTGGCCTGGGGTATGCCGTTGCCGAGGCGATGGTCTTTCGGGAGAGGAAGGAAAAAAGCAGAGAGGACGAGCGGACGAGAAAGGCTCTGCATATTGCCTCTAACCTGGCCACATGCCTTTTGATCTGGATTTTCGGCATCCGGACGACATCGATCTTTGTGCTATGGATGGCCTGCATGGAGATACTGCTCATTCATCTGACAGCATCCGGGGTCAGAGTACCGGGGATGAAGCAATGGGTGCAAAATGTGGGCCGGGAGGGAGAGATCCCGGGAGAGGGTGCCCTCTACAATGCCCTGGGAGTACTCTTCACCCTGGGCCTGTTAAGAGATCATCCTCTGGCAGCGATCTCTGTTATCATCGTACTGGCTCTGGGCGATGGCCTGGCCACCTATATCGGAAGAAGCTATGGCAGACATAAGCTGCCCTGGAATGAGAGCAAGAGCCTGGAGGGAACGATAGGCTTTGCTGCAGGTGCTATGGGTGCCCTGTTGGTTATGCCGACTGCCGGGACGGCGGGAATTGCGCTCCTATCCAGCATCATTGAGTCTCTCCCTCTGAAGGTCAACGACAATATCGTCCTGCCTGTGGCAGGATCGTTAATATATTATTTAATTGTTTAATCATTTAATCCCAAAAAGACATTATGCAGGCTTGGACACCCGGAAGTCTATCACCACATTATGCCTGTGAGGGGCATAGCTCCTCACTATATTGTGATAGAGCACCTCTATCCCGGCATCCAGCTTCTCCGCCGCCTCCCCGATCAGCAATTCATCCCGGTAGAGGTCCTCCTCCGGGGCGATGCAGTAGTAATGGACTGTCCCTCCGTCCTTAGCCGCTCCGATGGCCGCGAGGAGGAAGAGGGATGCACTATGAGGGAGGTTCATGATCACGTGATCGGCAGAATTGATGTAATGCCGGGCCAGATCACTGGCATCTCCCTCCAGGATATCGATATTCTCGACCTTATTCAGGTGGGCGTTCTCCTTCAGGTATCGAACAGCGACGGGATTCTTGTCCATGGCTACCACCCACCGGCATCTTCTGGCCAGGAGGAGGGCAAAGGGCCCCACGCCGGCGAACATGTCCAGCACCATATCTTCCCGCCTGACCAGGTTTGCTATCCTCAGCCTCTCCGTTCCCAGGCGGGGAGTGAAGTAGGCGCCCTCAAGATCTATCCGGTAGCGCATACCGTGCTCCTTGTGAATGGTGCTGGTCCTCTCCTCTCCCGTCACATGCCTGAAACGGCGGGTGCGGTACTCCCCTTCCACATCGGAGACGGGAATAATCACCGTCTTTATGCTCTTGTTGGTGGCCATGAGAGCGGAGGCAATTCTCTCTACCTCGTCCTCCCCTGCATCCTCTATCAGAGCGATATCCCCCACGATCTCAAAGCTGGGCCGGAAGCCCAGAATATCCTCCGGGGAAAGGATGGGCTCTTCAATCTGGAAATCCATCCTCCGGATCTCAAAATCTGCGATCTGCTTTAGCCCTGAGATTGACAGGTCGCATATCTCCAGGATGGGCAGATAGACAGAAGATCCATCCGAGCTTATCTTCCGGCTGCGGTCAAAGGCCCCCATCTCCACCAAAGCCCGCCTGAACCGCTCGCCATGCTTTCGCTCAACCTTTATGCCCAGGGATTCGTCCGCCATTCTAGTGCGATAGGGCGGTGTTGTTAATATGTCTATCCTGAGAGATGCATGTTTCCTGCGGATCTTGGATGCGTCCATGCTCCATACCAATCTTCCATCATGCTGCAAAAGCTCGATGCTGCTCTACCCAAAACTTTTTCCTATAAGCGAGCCCATAGTCGCCATAATGGAGCTCAAGGTTATCATCACTGGCCCAAAAGTCCATGATGTGGGCTTTAGATATTTTCTGATGAGCAACGCCATAGATCTTGGTCTCTCAATGGCTTTCGTGCCCGCAATGGGATGAATGGAAAGGAGCAGGAAGTAATAGCTTTGGTGGAAGGGGATGAAGAGGCAATTGCAGACTTCAAGAGGTTAATTCAGATCCAAAAGCCCGAACGTTCCGAGGTATCGAATATCGTTTTTGAGGATTATGAAGGTGATGTAATGAGAGCTGGTGAGTATGCTCAAATCTGCACGGCATTGCAGCTGAACAAGGCCATCCCTATCCTGCTTAAGATCCAAGATAATACCGATGCCACACCGCAGATCCTGGACGAGGTCAAAAGTTTGAGAGAGGATATCCAGCCAGGATTTGCCATGCAGTTACGACAAGTGCAATCTGATGTAAGAACTATAAAAGAGAGACTGGGTATGCGCTGAAAGCAATATGTGTAATTATTTTCATTACTGAAAAGAGCCTTCTGCCTATTCCTCTTTAGAGAGCCTTCTTCCCGGCTTTCCCGACCTGATTGAGAGAGGGTCTATAGCATCCAAAGGTATCGATTCGTTGAAGTTGTCTGATCTTTCAACCAGCTCCGACTGATGGAGAGTGAATATCCTCCTGCAGAATCCTCCGGCGGAGTTTTTCATCGCGCTCTTTTTTAAAACGGCATATCCGATGAGAACCTCTCCTGGGGGAGACCTGACCGGACCGGTTCTGATGCTACAGAGCAGCACCTTCTCTCGAACGAATCCAAGCCCGGCTAGACGATCGCGATCTACAAGCCAGACAATCTTCTCCTCATCCTCATAAGAGGGATTCATATCATTGTTCTGTGCCTTTTACTGATCAGCCTTTGCTTTCGTGGTCATGAAGTCGGGGCGTGTGGTAAGGCTGGACATAAAGGATCTCGCCACCAGGGGATTGATCATGCCGGGAGGAAGTTCCATCTC
>JAXDAR010000182.1:0-9627 GCA_034679645.1 Methanothrix sp.
TGGAACTCACCTGCAGATACGATATAGTTATAAATAATAAAGCAAGGAGCACCAAACGTTTTACTGCTATTCTTTTCATGTTCTCACCATCCAATACTACTTTTGGATTCTATTTCGACGATCGTCGAAATTTGCTTTTTTGTGATTATATTTAAAGTTTGCTGTATTCAAAGCTTCTATTTTTCACACCCGCAATTAAACCCACAATTCTCGGTAGCCCGATTATTTGTTCAGCTTTTTTTGAAGGCATTAGTACATATCTAGTACTTACCTATTATAAGTAATTTACTCCCTTACTTATAGTACTGATCTAAAGTTAGTACCCACAAACATTTTTACTTTCTTATTCACTCCCTCCAATATACAGGACGAAATTCGCAACCAATTGGCCTTGAAGATGACTATATTTATAGTTTGCCGTATAAAAGGTACGTATGCTTCCACCCTCGCGATTTTTTATCCCAAGTTACGATGCTCATTACTCAATATCCCCACACTAAAATTAATATTTAATAATAGATCTTAATGCGATATCTTTTGCGGATAATTAATTGACATTGTTATGATATTGATTCAATATTCGATCAATGTAAATCGCCGATTTCCTCTTAATGCTTTGAGCATTAGTTTTCGAGATCAATATTGTAGTCAATCAACGTTGAGACTTGAAAGAATTATAATTAACTATCTTGTATACTCTTAATTTTTTTATTACTATTAACAACCTGTAATTCTCAATAGCTCGACTTCCCCGTTCTAGATTAAAGATAATTATCCATCTTGTATATCTTATACTAGTAATTAAGCAAAATATTTATAATTAATGCTATAAATTTTCTAATCTATAATTAAAATTTGGTCGTCTTGGAGTGCTTTTTTATTTATATTCTAATATAATTTCAAAATTAATTTTCATTTTAGTAATATCATGGGCATTTTGGCCCTAATATTAATAACTCTATAGTTGTTATCTTTTCATAGACGGAGTCACAAATTACGATAATGAGCCTGAAGGAGGAATAGCACAATAATTCACATCCATTTTTTGTTTCCTATGTTGTCTGCAAATTTGCTATCCGGCAATCAGGATCATAGCCCCCAGCCATAGAAAGAAACTTTTTGCCAGTCGGCACTTCTGGAGAATCGGATATAGCGGAAAAAGCCCTTCACGCCCAAGACGGAAATGCCGTCCCGTCGACTATATGCCATTGAATCCGGGAAGCCCAGCCCGGACTTGCCAACATCTGCTGGCAGCAGGGAGGTGGCCCCTCCATAATGGATACCCTCCAAATGAATATATTGTTCCTGCTGAGATCGATTAAGCGTGAAAAGAAGTTGACACAAGCACAACCGAATGGGCATCTTAAAAAAAAATTAATTTGTCTCAGCATCTGACCTGGATTTTGGCAATTCCCAGATACCTGGCATCGCACCTTCCGTTGCTTGCTTTGTATTTGAATACCACATAGGCACCGGAATGAAGTCCGGTAGCTTCAGTCGGATCGTAGACAAAGGATCCATCCTCATGAACCTCAACAGAGCCGTACCTGGGATCGATTGTTATCGACTCCGGATCAATCACTATAGAGCCGGCAGGGTCATTGGCCAGGATTCCTCTGCCTGCATCGACCACCTTAACCATTTTGCAGCTGGCGGTGTACAGCTCATTCTTGATGAACCAGCGGCATCCAGACCCGCAGGTGGAAACGGGCTCATTCTTGAAGTCGTTGTCCTCCGAGTTCTCGCATTCCAGGTTTACAAGGATACAGCTTGGACTTTTGGGTATCCAGCCAGATTTCATCACTTCGCAGACCTCATAGTCCCCTGGTGCCTGTCCACAGAACTCATAGTATCCACCAGTACTGGTCGTAGTAGTCCTGATCACCGCTCCATCTTTGAGGAGGTTGATGGTCCAGCCGGAGAGGCCTTCACCGGTCTTGCTGTTATATTTGTGGCCGCTGATGCAGAAGAGCGGCAAATTCGTGAAGTCGACACCATGCAAGTTCTCGCATTGTTGGGGCACGTCGATGCATTCCTCTCCTACGGACATCCAGCCGTCTTTCAAGACTTCGCAGACTCTGTAGTCGCCGGGCGCAAGTCCGCTGAACTCGTAGTAGCCAGTTTCATTGGTCTCCGCTGTGCGTATCACACCTCCTGCATAATCCAGGAGGTCGATCGTCCAGCCGGCCAGGCCTTCTCCGTTACAGCCGCTGATCTTGCGGCCCTCGATGCAGAGGAGCGGCTCGTTATGGAAATCCACACCTTCCGCACTCTCCTCGACAAGGGTCACGTCTATGCAGATGGGATCAATTGGCACCCAGCTATTTCTGGTCTCTTCGCAGACCTCATATTCACCAGGCTCCAGTCCACAGAATGAGTAATCACCGTTCTCATCGGTCGTGGTGCAGACAATTTCGCCATCAGGCTTGATCAGGCAGATCTCCCAGCCAGGAATGCCCTCCCCAGTGCAGTCATTTATCTTCGAGCCATTGATGCATAATGCCGGAATGTATTCGTAGACGACGCAGATCATCTCACTGGCATTGGTGCGAATTCTGACATCGAAAGGACCGGATGCATCTATTGTTGTATCATCGACTGCCGTGGTTATGAAGTCCACATTGCCTGGGCCAACCCAGGCTGCGAGATCCGCAGGATCGTCATAGATAAATTCATCGCGATCATTACCGCATACAAAGTCAATGTATGAACCGAATTCATCGCGCCAGATTTCTAATGGGACCAGAGCAAATTGCTCTCCAACTGATACTGTTGTGTCAAGATGTACAATTGTATAGCCGGACCAAGAGTCTTCGGCATCAATCGCAAAAGATTGACAAGCCGAAGCCTCTGCAGCCACTATGACCCTGGCTAGATCTCCCAGATTCTGATCGAACTTGGGAACAGATGCAGTTTGGGTCCAGGGGGTACTTTTATCTTCGAACACAACACAATAATCCTTATATTCCAGGGCGGAGCCCATCTGGCTAAAAACCAGCCCTAAAAAGGCGACCAGCAATATCCATCTTATCGGTTTCATTCAGATACACCACCACATGAAAATTTCAGCCATCTTTTATCGAGTCATGCAGCCGAATTCTGATATCATTTAGAAGGTCGTCCTTTTTATTTATAAATCTTAAGCTATTTAAAGCTAATGCCTATCAGATAAAGATATCAATAAACAAAGAGATATCTGCTATCACATGAGCAAAACCAGCACACTGCCCGGTTTTCATCTCCTTGCAAAGCCCACGGGAGCGGCCTGCAATTTGGGCTGCAAATACTGCTTCTTTCTATCCAAGAAGAGTCTTTACCCCGGCAGCAGTTTCAGGATGTCAGAGGAGCTTTTGGAGAACTACATCCGCCAGTACATCGAAGCCCAACGCTGCCCCCTGGCAACCATTGCCTGGCAGGGAGGAGAGCCGACTCTGATGGGCCTGGACTTTTTCCGGCGCTCGGTTGAGTATGAGAAAAAGTACAGGCGGCCGAATATGCTCATCCAGAACACCATGCAGACCAATGGCACACTGCTGGACGATGAATGGTGCCGGTTTTTCCGGGAGAACAACTTCCTGATCGGCCTGTCTCTGGACGGGCCCAGAGAGCTTCATGACGCCTACCGGGTGGACAAATCGGGTGGTCCCACATTCGATAGAGTGATGCATGCCGCCCGCCTGCTTCGCCGCCATAAGGTGGACTACAACATCCTGACCACAGTACATGCCGCGAATGGGGAGCATCCCCTGGAGGTCTACCGCTTTCTCAGAGATGAGGTGGGGGCGAGCTTCATCCAGTTCATACCCATTGTGGAGAGGAACAATAAAACCGGATTTCAGGAGGGTGATCGTGTCACCGACCGCTCGGTCGGGGCTGAGCAGTATGGCCGCTTCCTGATCTCCGTCTTCGATGAATGGGTGAAAAGGGATGTGGGACGGGTGTTCGTGCAGATCTTCGACGTGGCTTTGTCTGCCTGGATGGGAATGCCTCCCGGAATCTGCGCTTTCTCCGAAACGTGCGGGACAGCCATGGCCATGGAGCACAACGGGGACATGTACTCATGCGACCACTTTGTGGAACCGAAATACTACCTGGGCAATATCAATCAGAGGAGCATGGCCCGGATCGCCAGTTCTGAAAAGCAGCAGAAATTCGGGCAGAATAAGCTCGACCTCCTGCCCGAGTACTGCCAGCGCTGCGAGGTGAGGTTTGTCTGCAATGGCGAGTGCCCCAAAAATCGTTTCATCAAGACGCCCGACGGGGAATCGAGGCTCAATTATCTCTGCGCCGGCTATAGGATGTTCTTCAGACATATCGACGGGCCAATGCGCTTCATGGCGCATGAGCTGCGACTTGGCCGGGAGGCGGCAGAGATTATGAAATATACCCGGAAGGGCCAGATTCCCCAGGTGGTCTTCAAGCCAGGGAGAAATGATCCCTGTCCCTGCGGCAGCGGACTGAAGTATAAGAAATGCCACGGAAAAGGAGGGTGAGCTTGGCAAAAAGGAGAAAAATATAAATTAGATCCATTTTTAATTTACATATTCGCCCATTTGTGCAACTGATAATATGCCGGGTCTGTTGGATAGAATTCATTCAGCCACATGTTATCGATATAAAACTCTGAAATCGTTACACCCTCCGGTTCGCTTGTTGCAGCAGCGCCGGTTCCAGCGTCCGGACGGGCAGAAGCAGCCGCCACATGGAGGGTATCAAGCAGACTATCGGAGATATTTGTGGGGACGATGCCAATGATCTCCAATTTGGCCGTTCCGGCGTAGACTTCTCCGCAATTGCATTTTTCGCTATCTATCCAGGAGCGGAAGGTGAAAGTCGGATCCCCGGAGGCGCTCAGGCTTGTGGTTTGAACGCCGCTCTTGCCATCCACTGATCTGGTGACAACTGTTGCATTCTCATCGCCTCTGGCGTACAATTGGACTATTTCCAGAATAGGCTCAAAGGTCGCATCCCTAGCTACCTTAAATACATCGATTCCCATGAGAATCTGGGTTTCATTGGTGAACTTAATGTATGCACTATAGCTGGTGTCATTTTCCCTCATAATGGGAGGCTGAGGCTCAATAGTATAATCCAATGAAGTATCCAAATCAAATGAAACCTCATATTGGCCCAATACAACGTTCTCTTTTGCGCCATTAGCCGGGCATATCGCGGTCATAAACGCTAAAGCGCAAAATAGACAAAATATTTCATTCAAGCAAGGCTTCACAGAATCCCACCTTATTATTGGTTATAATAACATTATGTTATATAGAGATGTCGCACAATGCCCATCAGGTTCCTTTTAAAAGTTCAATATAGGCTAAGATAGGTTGAGCGAAAAGATATTTATCCTAGAAAAACGTTATAATCAGATTAAGGTCGGACAAATTTTTAGCCAATATGTTGAGATTCGTATCATAAGATCTGAATAGAAGGCGTGATATGAACGGATGGCAAAAGCTTGGAGTGTGGATAATAAAAAATCCCGCAATAATAGTTGCAGCGGCATTGCTCCTGACCGTCGCCTCCTTGCATTATGCCCAGAGTGTGGAGAGCCAGGGGATGAACACCGAGAGCCTGGTGGAAAAAGACTCTCTTCTCTATAAAATATGCAGCCACCTTTACGAAGAGAACTTCGGCACTGATACCATTATAATTTTAATGGAAGCAGATGATGTGGCCGGAAGAGATGCTCTTGTCGCCGGCCTGCGTCTATCCGATCATATGAAACGGGTTCATAATGTGGTTGGAGTGCAGAGCCTGGCCGATCTGGTGGCCGATGCCGAATACAAAGCAAATGGCAAAAGAGCGATCCCCTCCCAGGAGAGGATAGACGAAATTCTATCCACTGCCAATCCCACCCAGATCATGACGGTAATGGCAGACCGCAGTCACGCACGGATGATGGTGGCCATGCCAACCACCCTCACCGATACCCAGAGAAACGAGCTTCTGGAGGAAACGGGAGAAGCCATCGGCCTGGCAGAATTCCCGCCGGACCTGGGCACGACCATCACCGGAGACCCGGCCTTCCAGGCGGCGATAGTTGAGGAGATGAACAGGAGCAACGGCCAGGTATTTGCCCTGGCTGCTTTGCTGATGGTGGTAGCTCTTCTCATGGTCTTCCGACATGTCAGATGGTCTCTTCTTCCCTTACCAATTGTCCTACTGGGAATAATCTGGACATTCGGGGCCATGGGCTTATTGCATATTCCCATGACCATGGTATCCTTTGCCGCCTTTCCGGTGCTCATTGGAATAGGAATAGACTATGCCATTCAGTTCCATAACCGGATGCATGAGGAGATGATGGGGGGGATGGAGCCTTATGACGCCTCCGTCAGCACCATCAGCAACGTTGCCCTACCGGTCATCATCGCCCTGCTGGTCACCGAGGCCGGCTTTCTCTCCCTGCTCAGCTCCCCGGTGCCCATGATCAAGGACTTCGGTCGGACCTGCATCATCGGCCTGGTGATGTGCTACCTCTCTGCTCTGTTTGTTAACATGACCATCCTCTATTTCTCCGAGAGGAAGTGGCCCAGAAAGGGAAGTGAAGAAGGAGGCTCTGCCGAGAGTGCTTCCAATATTGGCAGCCATCTGGAGAAGACCTCTAACTTCGTTCTGCAGAGATGGCGGGCGGTGCTGGTCATCGCCCTGGCTTTAGGGCTATTGGGCAACTTCACTGATACTATGGTCCAGGTGGAGGCGGATCAGAAGAACTTCATTCCCCAGGACCTTGTGCCACTGGTTAATTTGAATCATATGAAGAGCATCTTCGGAGGAACGGACTCGATCAAATTCATCGTCCAGGCAGAAGATATCACCAGTCCCGAGAATCTGCAGTGGATGGATGATTTCGCCGCCTACATGATCCGCTCTCGCGATCAGGTAAATAGCGTTACCAGCATCGCCACCTACATCAAAGAGGCCAATGGCGGCCAGATGCCTGATGATCAGGATACAATACGGCTGATTGTAGCAGCACTACCCGAGGCAGTACTGAGAACCTATCTGAGCGGCCACAACACTGCCAATATAGACGTAAACATCGGCGATGCCCAAACGGCGCTGGGGACAGAGGGCATATCCAGGCTGGTGGAGGAGTTCGAAAAAGACCTGAGCTGGATGACGCCTCCTCCCGGGGTCTTTGTCACGGATACCGGCGACATCGTGCTGAACAACTCAGTCAAATCTGCCCTGACTGAGGGACGGCTGGAGATGACGATCCTGGGATTGTTTATGATCTTTGTGCTGCTGATCATCATTTACCGCGATCTGGTCAAGGCCCTCCTGGTGGTGTTGCCCATGCTGGTGGTTATCGGCTGGATGGGTCTGGTCATGTACTATGGCGGGCTGAAGTATACTCCCCTCACTGCCACCCTGGGGGCACTGGTTCTCGGCGTCGGCTCCGAGTACGCCATACTGATGATGGAACGCTTCTATGAGGAGCTAAAGAATGTCGGCAATCCCCATGAGGCGATGAAGATCACTGTGAACCGCATCGGGTCCGCTCTCCTGGCCTCGGGGATGACCGTCTTCTGCGGATTTGCTGCTCTGGTGGCATCGCCCTTCAATATAATCAGCAACTTCGGACTGGTGACGGTCCTGTCGGTGGTATTCGCCCTCATCACCACCTTCACTGTGCTGGTGGTGCTTATGATCCGCATGGAGGTCAGGAGGAGTACCCTGGAGAATGCCAGACAGGAAGAGTGCCGGAGGGGCAACTCGACAATTGTATAGTAATAGGAACAATAAAATGATATAGGAATCCTCCGGCAATAATGGGATAGTAATGATAAGAATTGTGCAATTGCAGTGGCAAAAATAGCATTGGCAGTCAGGAGAAGGATCTATGAAGAGCAGGTTGATTGAATTGGCCAAAATTCTGGCTCTAATGGCAGCGTTTCTGGCAGTTGCCTCCGGCCAGAACACCTACATTCCCTTCGAGCTGGGGGGAGATAATTACTACACCATGGAGGGCGGTCCCGCGCTATCTGCCAGCATCTCCGGGACGGATGAGTTCGAGCGAGGCGATACAGTCACCCTCTATGTGGATCTGACCAACTACGGGAGGATGCTGGGCTTTAAAGAGGACCAGATGCCTGGAAATCCCAAGGAGTATGCCCTGGCAAATGCTGAGCTGCAGGAGGAGTACAAGAAGACCACCGCTCTTGGCATCACTGCCACCCTGGTCTCACAGAGCAGTCAGATCGAGGTCAAGTCCGGGGATCAGGTGATCGAGTCTCTAAAATCTGGTGACAGGGTGGACAGCCCACTCAAATTCACCATCAAGATCGCCGAGCATGCGCCAGCGGCAGAGTATCCTCTGCTCCTTAATTTGTCTTATGATTATCAAGAGAATGTCCGGGTTTATGCCTCCGATCTGGTCAGCAGCGGGGGCACAAATACCCTGGTGAATTACCGGGTCTCCTATATCTATCAAAACGCCACAGAGAGTGTTCCCGTGGTGGTCAGGGTAAAGAGGGGAGCGGATTTTGAGCTGGTCAATGCCACTGCTGCCCGGCAGGTTATCTCCAAAGGAGAAAAGAAGGCAGAGGTATCTGCCACCTATAAAAATATTGGTGAGGATCCCATCCGGGATGCTGTGGCCAGGCTTTCCATATTCAAGCCCTTCTCCTCCACCGACGATCAGGCCTTCATTGGGACGCTAGAGCCCGGTGAAGAGAGGACAGTCAACTTCAGAATGGATCTTGACTCTGATGCCACCCCCAAGGAGTACGGCATTAACAGCGAGATAAAGTACACCGATATCAACGGCGATACAGTGATATCGGAGAGCATGAAGATCCCGGTGACCGTCAAGGAGGCGTCAGCCTCTCTGCTGCTGCCTGCCATCATCCTCCTGGTCGTAGCAGTCGCTGCATGCGTATATTGGTACAGGAAAAAGAAGAAGCCATCGCCATAACCCGTGAGAGAGAATGAGTGAAGGAATGAGTGAAGGAATGAGTGAAGGACTGAGTGAAGGACTGAGTGAAGGAATGAGTGAAGGACTGAGAGAGGCAGAAGGTGAATTGAGAGGATGGGCGCAGAGGAAGCAGGCGAAGCGACTGCAGCGAGTGAATCAACAACTGATTTAGCCCTGGCCAGCTGGGAGGACCGGTTTTGGGCATGGCTGATCGATATCATCCTGGTTGGAATCATCTGGCACCGGGTGATGATGGTCTTGAGGCTGGAGGCGCTGGGCTACGATGGGGCTCTGCTGCATTCCTTTATGCTCTTTGTCTATTGGACGGCGCTGGAGGGCTACCGGGGCCAGTCTCTGGGAAAGATGCTCATGAATACCGCCGTTACCGGCACTGAGGGAGAGAGAATTGGATTAATGGATGCGGCGGCGGAAAGCTTTGGCAAGGCCTTCCTTCTTCCCATTGACTGCCTTGTTCCCTGGGTGGTATACAAAGGGAGCAAGCAGCGCTTATTCAATAGGATTTCCGGCACCATAGTCATCCGGCAAACTGATGAATAGCTGGAAATGACTTAAAATGCGATATCACCAATTAAGGGGATGAACAGCGCGGACGGTCAAATGTTGCTGGCGGACTATATCGGCAGGTATTGGGCAGGGGCGGAGGCCATTTATGCGGTGATTATCGCCATGACCTTTAC
>JAXDAR010000183.1:0-8802 GCA_034679645.1 Methanothrix sp.
AACAGGCAAAATTGCGGAAGCAAAAGATGGGATCACTGCTCGCCTGAAATGCTGCCTGCCAAATCCACCGATAGATGGCCAGACCATTGAGGTCTCTTAGGTGCACTCAGTGATTATGGCCAGAAAAAGCCCCCTCGCAGAAATCTGACAAATCATTTTATATATCTATAAAAACTAATACAATAAGCATGGCACGGAATGAGCGACATGTGGTCAAGAATCCCCGGAACGGCTGGGATATCAAAAAGCCCCACGCCTGGCGGCCCTGCGGTCACGCTCAGACCAGGGCCGAGGCGGTCATGCTGGCACGGGAGATTTGCAGAAAGGAGGGGGCGGAGTGCATCATCCACGGCGAGGATGGGAAGTTCAGGGTATACGATAGCTTCGGAAGACGCCTGGATGGATCCCGAGATATGAAGACCGGTCCATTGGAAGGATTTGTATCCTGGATGCGGCAGCTCTTCGGATCAATATTGCCCTCATCGAGATCCCGGCATTAGCTTCTGCCCCCCCTCTTTTGCCCCCCCACATCCTGTTGTAAGTGGCATAGCCATTGCCATCCAGAGACCGGATGAGATCAGCAAAGCTCATAAGCCTGAGTGGTATGGAATGAGAATGTTATGCCTCAAAAGATCCTCTCCCCCTGGCTTGAGAACCTCAAAAGAATCCGGCCAGCAAACCTTCTCCAGCGGGACTGCAACTGCGATGTGGCGGTGGTAGGAGGCGGGATCTCAGGAGTGACCACCTCCTACTTCCTCCTCCGGGACACCGGCCTTGAAGTTATGCTTTTGGAGAAGGACAGAGTTGCCCAGGGGGCGACAGGCCACAATGGGGGCCAGGCGGTGGCGGGCTTTGAGCAGCCACTGGAAAAGCTCTGCTGTATCTTTGGCGAAGAGCTGGTAGCAGACGGGCTGAAGGCTATCGAAGGGGCATGGGAACTGCTCTACTCCATGATCTCCGAGACGGGAATCAATATTGATATCCAGGAGGTATCCGCCAGTCTGGCCTTCTCCTCTTTTGACGATGTCCTGCATATTCTCCAGGAGCGCAGGCTCTCTGAGAAGCTGGGCATTCCCAGGGGAGATATAATTCTGGATGAGGAGATGGCATCGAAAGTCCCTGAAGAGTACCAGGATCTGTTCATAATAAATAGAAAGGATTCTCTGGCCGAAATCCTGCATACAAAACCCGGCCGGTACATATGCCTTCAGAAGACAAGAATGGGGCTTATAAACAGCGCACTTTTCTGCGAAGAGATTGTATCCTGGCTGATCGATAGGTATCCGGACAGGTTTTCTGTTTTTGAGAATACGGCGGTGGAGAGCATAAAGCCTGGCAGGAGATCGGATGACGCACCAGGAGGCGTTATTCTGAGGATTGGAAAGATGGCTGGAGAGGAAATGAGTGCCCCTGCGGACGCAACGCTTGATGCATTAGAGCACAAGGCTGATGGTGCTCCATGCGGCCAGCAATCAGCGGGCGGGCATTCAGTCTGTGCGAAGTATGTGGTGTTATGCACCAATGGCTACGATAACCTGGCCATAGAGGGAACAAAAAGCCCAATCATGAATGGCACTCGCGGCATCATGGGATTTATGATCGGCTGCCTTGATGCGCCCGAGCGAGAGCCGATGGCTTCTGCCTACTTCGACTCCAGGTGGCATGATCCGGACGATGGCTACTACTATCTCTCATCTCGCGGATATACGGACACAGACGACTCAAAAAGAACGCTGATATGCGTGGGCGGCCAGGATGAGGACCTCACTGAGGAGGAGAGGCGCTGTTTTGATTTTATAGCCGGAAGAGAGGAGCATTACTCCCTGATCGAGAGCTTCTACCGGAATACGATTGTGGGCCTGCCCCAATGCCGGGATCCGGACTTCTCCTGGAGCGGCCTGATGGGCTACACCCAAAATAAGATCAGACTGATCGGCCCGGACCCGGTGGAACCATCGTTGATCTACAACCTGGGCTGCAACGGCATAGGTATCCTGCCGGCCATCTACGGGGGAAAGAGGGTGGCACAGCTCCTCGGAGGCAAAAGGCTTGCTCCATCGATCTTCGATCCTGATCTGCTTTTGCGGCAAGCACTTTGAGTGATTATCTCTCTTACTGCTCCTCTATGCTTTCCCTATCACCAGTTGCCCTTCTGAGCGCTTCTTTGCCTGCTGCTTCATAGGCCTTGAGAAGCAAATCTGCCAAATTGACACCACCAATTAAAAAGGGCGCCGGTCCCAGTCTCTTTAAAATTGCGCCCTCCACATCAGGTGCTCGTGGATTGATCTGGAGCAGATCAAGTTCGCTTCCTTTCTGCCAGTAGCAATCCAGGCATTCCTCCAGAGGCCTTGATTTCTCCTCTGCGTCCGGGATTGATACTGAACCATCATCTGGCTCCGCAACATCGGAAACAGAACGCATCTTGCGCAGCGATTCTATGATCTCTTCTTTGCTCCTCCCCCGAAGCTTGAAGATGAGGAAAGGATCGCAGTCAAACTGCTCTGCCAGAAGATAGTAGACCGCCGCTATATGCTTGCAGGGATTCGACCAGTCCGGGCAGGAGCAGTCTGTCCTCAGATCCTTCCCCTTCCTGGGAAAGAGGGATATACCGGATTCGGAAAAGGCCTCTTCGATGTTCTCAGGCATCTCCCCGCCCAGCAGCCGGGCAGCAAATACTGCTTTTGCGGCCATGGCCGAGGCAGCTTTATCCCACTCAGCATCCGAAAGGGGCTTTAGCTTTATTTCCACATCATAAGGCTCCGATCCGGTACCCTGCACCCTGGCCCTCACTATGCCGGGATTGACATCTATGGATATGACCTGCCCTTTTCGAGCATAGCTCTTCCCTCTAGCGAGCCTGGCTCCCAGATTGAAGGATTCAAGGGTCTTGACCCAGCGCTTGGACCACCAGGTCTCCCCTATGCATCCCCGTTTGCTCTTTGCCTTCAGACCGTTCTCGACCTTTTTGGGCCTCGCCGGCTCGTAATAGCTCCAGTAGGGGATCATCTTTTATCGCTCCCTATCGCTCCGCCCTTGTCGCTCTATCGCCCCTATCGCCCCTATCGCTGCTATCGCTACCATTGTTCACTGCCTCCTCCCTCAGGACGAGCAGCTCTCTTAAGCTATCATTTGATAGCTCCGTCAGCCAGGCTTCACCTGTCCCTATCACCGATTCTGCCAGTGCCTTCTTCTGCTCGATCATCTGATCTATTTTCTCCTCCAATGTTCCGGGACAGACGAACTTATGCACAAAGACGTTCTTCTTCTGGCCGATGCGGAAAGCTCGGTCCGTAGCCTGATTCTCCACCGCAGGATTCCACCAGCGATCGAAGTGGAATACGTGGTTGGCAGCAGTCAGATTGAGGCCGAAGCCTCCTGCCTTTAATGACAGTATGAATATTGGCGAGTCACCTTGCTGGAACCTCTGGATCATCTCCTCTCTCTGCTTGCGGCTGGTCTTTCCGTGTAGAAATAGGGCTTCTACTCCAAGCTTTTCCTGCAATTGATGCCTGAGCATCGCCCCCATGCCGGCGAACTGAGTGAATATCAAGGCCCTGTCACCCGCGGAAATAGCCTCATCGAGCATCTCCTCCAGACGGGATAACTTTCCTGAGCGGCCCTCCAGCTGGCTTCCGTCCTGCAGGAAGAGCGCCGGGTGGTTGCAGATCTGCTTGAGTTTGGTCAGTGCAGCCAGGATCTGGCCTTTGCGCTCCATTCCTTTAGAAGACTCGATCCGGGAGAGCATATCTTCCACCACCGCAGCATAAAGGCTAGCCTGCTCAGTCGTCAGATTATATCCCACTTTCATTTCCATCTTTTCCGGAAGATCCCTTATTACTGTGGCATCAGTCTTCAGCCGGCGCAGGACAAAGGGCTGAATGAGAGATCGAAGGGCTTCGGAATGAGCCTTATTGTTGTACTTTTCGATGGGCAGCACGAAATCTCTGCGGAAGGATTCGAAAGAACCCAGATAACCGGGATTGAGGAAATCCATAATGGACCATAGCTCAGAGAGCCTGTTCTCCACAGGCGTTCCCGTCAGAGCGATCTTCTGGATGGCTTTCAGGCGTTTGATGGACTGGGTCTGACGGGCAGACTGGTTCTTGATGTTCTGCGCCTCATCCAGGACGATGTGACCCCAGGATACTTTATTGAGTTCTTCTTCATCCTTCTGGGCAAGAGAGTAGGTGGTGATGATCACGTCTGCCTCTTCCGCTGCCTTCTCGAACTCCTGGCCGGAGAGGCGGCCTGAGCCGTGATGCATAAGGACCTTCAGCCCGGGAGCAAAGCGTCCGATCTCCCGCTCCCAGTTGCCGGCAACGGACATGGGGCAGATGAGAAGTGTTGAGCCTGGGCCATTCACCGTCTCTCTCTCATGCAGGAGGAATGCAATCAACTCCACTGTTTTTCCCAGACCCATATCATCCGCCAGACAGGCTCCCAGGCCGAGCCGGTTCAGGTACGTGAGCCATGATAAACCCCGCAACTGATAAGGCCGCAGTGTTCCCTGGAAATCTATGGGTGAAGAGAGTTGCTCCATACGGCCGCTGGGATCAGAAAGGGCGGAAAGCATCTCTTTGATCTTGCCCTGGGCCTGGATGCCATGCACTGGGAGGGTGGACTTCGCCGCAGGCAAAAGATGGCCGGTCGGATTCAATCCCAGATGCAGAGCCTCCGCCAGGGTCATCTCGCAACTCCTGTTCTTGTGGAAGAAATCAATGGCCGCTTCGATATCCTCAGGCCTCAATTCCACCCACTCTCCTCTTATCTGAACGAGAGGGATCTTGAGGCCAGAGAGCTGTGCGAACTCTTCTCGGGAGATATTATAATCGCCTAAAGATAGCTGCCAGTCGTATTTCACAATTGAGTTCAGGCCGAAGAAAGCAGAACCTGCATTGCCCTCCTTCCTGGGAGCGTCTTTTAACTGCAGCTTCACCCCCAGGCGAGTGCCGGGTCGCTGCCACCAGGCGGGCAGCATCACTCCGAAGCCGTTCTGCTCTAAGAGAGGAGCCGATTGGCGTAGGAATGAATAAGCCTCCTCGGTTTCCATTTCTAGCCTTGTAGGCCGGGCCATCTCCAGGCTCTTTTCCAGCTGGGGAAAGAGTCGTGCTGCTCTGCCCAGGTCGGCAAGAAGCTGCTCTTGCGGATTCTTTATGCTCTTTTTCAAGAGGGTTAATGCATCCGATTTTGTCTTCCACACATCTCCTGCAGGAACCATCAGACTGCGATCGTCTTTTGCCTGGAGGAAGAAGCTCAAATTCCAGGTCTCCTCTTCCGCCGGGGCTTGCAGCCGGAAACAGGTACGAAATGGCACAGCCACTGCCTTCGGCTCCAGTTCGCCAGTCCAGGAGTCCACCTTTTTGGCAAATGCGGTGATCTCTTCCGTCGAGGCTTCTAGCTCTGGGTCCTTTGAGGTAAGAGAGAGCAGGAACTGTTGGGATAGAGGAGTTACCCGCGGTTTGCGCCCTCTCCTGGGAGGCAGGAGCACAACCTGCTTTAAGCTTCTGCGCACAATAGAGTCAGTCATCCTATCCACGAAGCTTTTTGCCAGATCTCTGGGAGAGGATTTATCTGCGGGTAATAATTTGAGAGCCTGGCAGCTTGCTGGCATGGCTTTTGAGAAGCTATCAAACCTTTTCAGATCGGTCTCATCCATCACCGCTTTCCATAGAGAGGCTCTTTCCCTGACAGCAGGCACAAACTGCTCTTTTGCCACCAGCTCCAGGGAGAAGAGGGCGAGCCTGGACCAAAACCGCATCGAATCAGCGTAAGTAAGGCTCTTGGGCGGATGGACGGGCAGCCCCAGAAGGAAATTGGCCGCCAGTTCGGACTCAATAGAAAGGGCATCGACAGCGTATTCGATCAGTCCGGCAGGCTTCTGGGAGATATAATCCTCTCTTAAGAGCCAGGGTGAGGGAAGAGGTCCTTTCTTGCCAGAAGGAATCCTGAGATGGAGTGCTTTTGTCCGGGCTCCATTCAGATGAAATGCCCTGGAAATCTTCCTTTTCAGCTCCTTTCCAGGCAAAGAGAATGGATGTGCCCGAATTCCTTCGCTACTGGCTGAAAAGCCCTGATTGATGAGTGGCAGATCTGAGGATTCAGCCCAGATATAAAATGCCTCTGTATCCCAAAGAGAGTGCAAGACATGCATGCATTTCGAGTCCTTCGCTCAGATCAAGCTTAAGTTGTACTATATAATCAGACCGCTTAATCAAACCCCTGCGATGCTCAACCAGCGGAGCGCGGCGACGATCAAGACTGCCACAGTGGTAACGACAATGGCCGGCCTGATGCCGATCAGCTCCGATATTGTACCATCTGGAAGGGGCCCCCATTTCAGCACCGACCGGCTCAGGGCGGGATAGAGGCGACCGAAAATCCCCGCTCCGATTACGATCCCAACCATCCCCACCAGAGCATCGATCGCTCCCGAGCCGAATGCAGCGGCAGCGGTTCCCGGGCAGTACCCGAGAATGGCAAACCCCGCCCCGAATATCAGCCCGCCGATAACCGTAGATCCGATCGACCCGGATTTGTTGTGTAGATCAACCAGCCCCGCCGACCTCATTATGTGGATTCCAACCATCCCTACCAAAATGGCGGTGAGCATCACCTTTAGCACAGTGAAGTCGACCAGAAGGAGCTGGCCGATTATCACTCCGTAATCGGTCAGCCCTCCCTTTTGAAGGAGGAATCCGAAGATCACCCCGAATACCAGACCGAGGACTATCTGCGCCCTTCCGCTTGACCTGATCTCTTCAAACGGCATTTCAGTTACCCCTTATCCTCATTCCACTCCCCAGCCAAATATCAGCGCAGCAACGACAATCCCCGAGACGAAAAAGCACATGACCGCAATCCAGCTTACAAGCGATAGCTGGAGGGTGCCGGATATCCCGTGCCCTGAGGTGCAACCGTCTGCCCAGCGGGCCCCCAGACCGATCAGCATCCCCCCGATTAATGCCGCAGCCAGGCGAAAGAAGACATCCGCTCCGAAGGCCCCGGCATAGATCGGGGGCACCATCAGCACTGTCAGATTGCCGGAGAGGCAGGCAGAGATAAACGAGCCGATTATCATCCCGATGACTATCATCCACTGCCAGTCAATCTTGGGCTCGATCTTCTGGTAGTAGGGCATACCATCCGCATTCCTGCAATTTATCGCCGACTCGATCATCCCGGCGGACTTGGCAAAAGCGCTCGAAGCGCCCAGAGGGCGGTCGGAGAAAAGGAAGGTGATCCAGGATAGAATCCCTATCCCCGCTCCCACCACATAAGGCGACCATGAATCCATCGTTATCCAATCGATCATAATAGATCATTCTTTCAGGGTGCAGATCCCTAGCTTCTGGTATGCGGTAAATCCGCCCCCCATATTAAAGACATTAGCGAATCCGTTCATCTTGAGGATGGATGCAGCGATGCTCGCCCTCTGGCCGCCTTTGCACATCACAATGTACTTCCCATCCCTGGATAGCTCTTTGTGTCTGCTTCTGAGGTCATGCCAGGGGATCTGAATCGAGCCGCTGACGCAGTCATCGGTCATCTCTTCTGCAGACCGGACATCGATGATCGTCGCCTTTTCCGATACCACCATATCATTCGCCCTCTGGGGGGTTATTACTGGAACACAATCTACCGGCAGGCCGTTCACTCCCCAGGCAAGCATACCTCTTTCCAGGAACGCCGCCACGCTATCAAGACCCACCCGGCGCAACTGAAGTGCGGCCTCATCCACCTGCTCATTCCCTTCAACCACCAGGAAGATATCCCTCTCCGGGGGTATGACCCAGCCCGCCTGGGTGGCGAAGCTGCCAGCCAGGTCGATATTCCAGGACCCGGGCAGGTGCAGGCCGGAGAATGCCGGATAGCTCCGTACGTCCAGAATTGTCCCTTTTCCAGATTTTGTGCTTTCGAAAAAAGCTTTCGGGTTCATAGGTTGGGGAGGCTGCAGGCTTTTCATCAGCCTGGGACCAATTCTGTTGATCTCCGAGCAGCGGGCGAAGTGGTCCGGAGCAGCCGGCATATCCGAGGTGAGGGAGTGCACGAACTCCTGGATATCAAATATCTGCAGGGCATAGTTGTACTTCCTCTCGTAGCCGATGGTGCTGGTCCTCTTGGCGCTCATCGCCCGCCCGCATAGCGATCCCATGCCATGAGCAGGATAGACCTCGCAGTAGTCGGGCAGCTTGAGAATCTTCTCATGCAGGCTGTGGTAGAGAGCCCTGGCAAGCTCCTCCGCTCTGCCCGGAAAGAGGTCAGGCCGGCCCACGTCCCCGACAAATAGGGTGTCACCGCAAAAGAGAGAGACCGGGGAATCTCCCCGACTGGTGTCAGTGGCGATATAGGAGATATGCTCAGGGGTGTGACCGGGAGTCTCGATCACTGAGAAGATCATGTCCTCCAGCCCGATGACATCCCCTTCTCTTAAAGGCTGATGAGGAAAAGCGCAGTTGCCGGATGCCGGAGCATAGGTCTCAGCTCCCGTCACCTCAGCCAGATCGAGGTGGCCGGATATGAAGTCCGCATGCAGGTGAGTCTCCAGGATATGAGTTATCTTAAGCCCCATCTTTTTGGCAGAGTCAAGGTAAGGACGGATGCTGCGCTCCGGGTCGACGACGGCACAGGCGTTATTTCCGGCGACGATATAGGAGCTATGGGCAATGCCGGGGACAAAAAAATGCTGGATTATCAAAATCATTCACCTCGTATCTAGACAAGCAAATAGATGATTATGGTGGCAATGCATATGAAAAGAACGGTCATTATCCCCCTGCCCGGAGGTAATCCACTGTGGTATAT
>JAXDAR010000184.1:0-6411 GCA_034679645.1 Methanothrix sp.
AGAATATCTAAAATGAATGATTATGAATAGTCATTTCTCAAATATAGGGCTCGAAGAACCATAATCCCGCCGTCTCCCGAGGGATTGATGCAAATTGAGGTGGCACGGGCTTTGGTGGACCATATGCCGCTTTCTGGCCTTTGGCAAAGACCGGGCTTCGGGGGCGCACGCTCGCATCATACTTTGACATTCTGTGACATACTTTGATATACTTTGATATAGATCTCCTCTCAGAAAATTCTGCAATTATAACTGGGCACATCGAGATCATCTATTGGGGAGAATACCGAAAATGGCGCCGGAAAGGGAGAGAGAGAGAGTCACTATAGGACTGATTCAGAGCACAGTCTCCGAGGACAGAGATCTGAACCTGAAAAAAGCCATCGGCATGGTAAAAGAGGCGGCAAACAAGGGAGCGAAAATCATCTGCCTGCCTGAGCTCTACCGAACCCGCTATTTTCCCCAATGGGATGGAATGGATGCCTCAAAGCTGGCGGAGATGATCCCGGGCCAGTCCACAGAGGCCTTCTCCATCCTCGCCCGGGAGCATGAGATAGTGATAATCGTCCCGGTCTATGAAAAGACGGAGAATGACTACTACAACTCCGCCGCAGTAATCGATACTGACGGCAGCCTTCTGGAGACCTACCGAAAAACCCACATTCCCCATGATCCACTCTTCTATGAGCAGAGCTACTTCTCTCCTGGAGACGAGATCCGGATCTATGAGACCCGCTATGCCCGGTTTGCTGTTCTCATCTGCTACGATCAGTGGTTCCCTGAGCCAGCCCGAGTGGCAGCACTTGGCGGAGCGCAGATCATCTTCTATCCCACCGCCATCGGCAATATCATAGGCCGGGGAGGGCCGTCAGAAGACGACTGGCACGACGCCTGGGAGACGGTGCAGCGGGGGCACGCCATCTCCAACAGCGTATGCGTGGCCGCTGTCAACCGGGTGGGCAAAGAAGAGGACCTGTGCTTTTGGGGAAGCTCCTTTGTAGCGGACTCATTTGGCAAAATCATTGAAAAGGCAAGCTGTGAGAAGGAAGAGGTTCTTGTTGCCGATCTGGATCTGGCCAAGAACCAGGCCATCCGGGAGGGATGGGGCTTTTTCCGAAACCGCCGCCCTGATATCTACTGGCCCATCATGGAGATGGTGAAAGAATCCGCGCGGGGAGAAAGAGTGGGGATTGGTTTGGATAAAAAGCCAGAAAAGGGTGAAGAACTCTGCCTGGTGGACACTCCTTCCCAGCATGGATTTCATATGCCGGCAGAATGGGAAGAGCACGATGCGATCTGGCTCTCCTGGCCCTATGATCAGGAGACCTTCTTCCAGATGGAGAAGGTGGAGGAGGCATATGTTGCCATCATCAAAGCCATACACAAGAGCGAGACCGTAAACCTGTTGGTCAGGGACGAGATGATGCTGGCCGCCGTGGTGGAAAGGCTTAGAGAGGAGAAGGTGGACCTGCGCCGGATCAGATTCCACCAGATAGATTATGCCGACGTCTGGTTCCGGGACTACGGCCCCACATTCCTGGTGGCCCGAGGGGATGGCGGGGCAAAAGATAGGATCGCCATGGTCGCCTGGACATTCAATGCCTGGGGAGAGAAGTATCCCGGATTGATGAGAGACACCAGGATCCCCTGTCTGATCAATGATGACCTGAAGATGGAATGCTTCATTCCGGGAATCGTCCTGGAGGGCGGGTCCATCGATGTGAACGGCGCGGGGACGGTCCTTACCACAGAGCAGTGCCTGCTCAATCGCAACCGGAATCCTGGCCTTGCCAGGGAGGATATAGAGAGATATCTGGAAGAGTACCTGGGAGCCGGAAAGGTCATCTGGCTGAAGGAGGGGATTGCAGGAGACGACACAGACGGTCACGTGGACGATATTGCCAGATTCGTCGGTCCGACCACAGTGCTCTGCGCCTATGAAGAGAATCCTGATGATGATAACTATCTGCCCCTGAAGGCGAACTACGAGCAGCTCACTCGTGAGACCGACCAGGATGGCAATCCCCTGAAGGTCATCAAGCTGCCCATGCCCCGTCCGGTGGAAAATGTTGGCGGACGGCTCCCTGCCAGTTATGCCAACTTCTACATCGGAAATGATACCGTCCTGGTTCCTCTATTTCGGGATGAGAACGACCAGAAGACACTGAAGATCATCCAGGAGGCCTTCCCGGACCGGAAGGTGGTGGGAATCGACTGCTGCGAGGTGGTGGAAGGGCTGGGGACGATCCACTGCATCAGCCAGCAGCAGCCGAGAGTTAGATGAAAAAGCAGGTACAGTCGAATATGCCTCTGGCGGACTTCAACTCCTCCTGCTCAGCAGGAGTCAGGTTGAAGTATCCTCCTGAGCAGCAGGAAAGCCAATCATCCTCCTTTTGGATCTTGTCGAATCTGGATTTCATCTGTATATTACTATTTATATCATAAATTCCCACGAACCTCTCGTCTCCTTCATTCAAGATCTCATTTCTCTCATCAAGCTGCCTGTACTTGAATGTCGCAATTCCCGTGCTATGGGACTTTAGACTGTATTGAGTGTCGCGAGTAGCCTCTACCTCTGCCTTCAATATTGCCTCTTCCGTAGCCAACACGGTGGAGTTCATTCTCTTCAGAGTCGCATTCAAGTGGCGTTCCTTGGAAAACTCGTGGTTATAGAGGAAGTTGGCTCCTGCATAGTCATAATTATTTCCAAAAAACTCGCGGTTGTTGATCCCCTTTCCAGTGTAGTCTATGCTTTTGCTGTAGCTGAGATTGACCGGCCAGCGCTCCTGGAATTCTATGGTATAGACATCCGATCCAGCAGGCTTGTAAATTGTGGCATTTACTGAGTTATTAATATTGGACTTGATCGAGAGCATCTCCTCAGAGCCATAGGTTCCTTGCAGGGCGGCGGTCCTCTCCTTCACCCGGACGTCATTGAAATTGACGTTCTCGTAAAAAGAGTGATAAGGGTAAAGAGGTCTTCCCCGGTAGTCCACAGCGGATATCTGCCCCTGCACAGACTGCTCATAGGTGAAGCTTGAGTTGCTGCTCTGCCGTTTTACATCCCATGACCCCGAATCCGTTTTCACAGAGCCGCTCCAGGTGGCAGCGCTGGCGCTGAAGATCAGTGCCACGAATAGCGCTAAGAAGGTTAGCTTGTTCATTTAGAGATCCCTCTATTCGATTGTATTAAAGTTGGTGATATTGGCGGTGTCCAGCCTGAGGTTATGCAGCTTCAGGAGAGGCATTGATGTCTTGGTCATGCCTGTGGATACTGTCAGATCGAACCTCAATATGCCCTCATCTTTTCTCTTCAGGTTGACATCCAGCCATTTGATAATGAGATTCGAGAGTTCCAGGGAAAGATTTGCAATGCCATTATCCTCATCGTATATGTTTAGCTCACCATTTTCATCCTTTGCCGTGAATCTATCAGTTTTAGTGTTATTTATTTTTAAGATTGCTTCAGAATCCTCGCTTATAAGCGTTAGTGAAATAGTTTTATCCTCTTTGGATATATTGATGGTCTTACCGTCTTCGCTTTTGGTAATTACTGCTTTGCCTAGCCAATCGATACGATATTTCTTTCCCAGAAATTCCTTGAGTCTCTTATCATCGGTTCCTGGTATTTTCGTCCAGCTAAACACATACCCCAGCATCCTGTGAGGCATCAAGAGAATGGGAAGGCTCAATTCAGGCATTTGCTGGTGGACCTTAAAGCAATAGTTGCACCCCAGTTGGAGATTAAGCGATCCTGTGCTATCGGCAAGCAGTTTCGTGAGGAGAGACTCTAGGTGCTCCTCAAGGGTCTTCATTCGGGATTGGCCATTTGATGGTCCGATATTTGAGATATCGACTTCTTTAAATGATTCAATAAATGGGCGGTATGGATTGGCAAAGCCGACAGTTGAGGTGGTGTAAATGAAAGAATCGGCTACATTCCTTTCCTCTTCACTGGAAGCGCCAATATTCAGCTTTACAGCAAAGTCATTGCGGCTCATCTTTGCTGAGGATGTGATATCCTGGACCCTTAAGATATTGAGGAAAGGAATGACCACTCTCCTGGCGGGGATCTTCAGTCCCTCAGATGCCGCGAGATAGCTGCCATCGGATTTTTTATAAAGGTTATTTTCTCTGGTATATCCCTCAATCAAGACCTCTGGATGAGGAATCTCTGAAGGCCAATCGTCGTCAGTTTTTGTCTCGATAATCAGTGCATCAAGGCTTGATGTATCCTCGCTGGCATATTCCCTTATGCTGAATTTGCATTCCAAGCCGGTCTTAGCTGAAAGAAAGCCTGAGACAGGAACTCCTATGTTTTTGAAGCTATCAGTCACATCTTCGACCAATTGTGCAAAGGCACAAAACGCTGTTTTTGCCCCTTCAATGTCGCCCGTTCTCGCACTGACTCCTTTCAGCTTCTCCTCCAGGTCGGCTTCGATATCAGGATATATAGAGATGAACTTTGCCAATCTGTATTCGATCCCCTCTTGCGAGCACCGGAAAGAAGCATTGGAAGGATTTCTATTGATCTGGAGAGTGAAATCCACCTCATCCTGAGGCTCATGGTAGTCCATGCTGTAAAGCATAGAATAGTCGAACTGCACGGCTATATCCAGTTCTGATGAATTGTCCTGTGCTGATTTACTGCTTACTGGAGATCCGTATTGTCCAACCATGGATGGCGGTGTGGGAAGGGCGCGCAGTATCAAGGGGACTTCAAAGGAGCCCAGTGGACTCTGAAGCACTGGATTCACAGGACTCTGAAGCACTGGATCCACAGGACTCTGAAGCACTGGATCCACAGGGTTGACGAATGTCAGCCAGGAGGATGACTCATAATCCTCGATTCCCTGGATTGCACCAATCTGGTGCTCCATATGGGTTATCTGATATACTGGATTTAATTCAATCAATCTGTTATTTATCTTTAGGATTTCATCGCCTTTCTGCCCCTCCTGCTTCTGGAGAAGGAAAGTAAGCATGGCATTGGAAGTGTCAGCAGAGGGATCTTTAATAGTGGCGTTGGGGACTATTTTTGCCGCTGTCAGCGATATGGATTTCCCTGCCGCTGTTCCTGGGGATATGGATCCAAAGAGCCTTAATTTCTTATCATTGAGAAATGCTTCAAATTGGATTGCGGCCTCAGTGGCATAAAAGTTTGAGAGGTGGATTAATAGGTCCTCCTCAAAGACCTTCTGCGCTTCGGCCTTTGCTTCGGCGATCTTCTGTTCTTCAATCGGATCATCTGTTGCCACTTCGCTCAGAGCGGGGACGAGCAGATTGCTAAGACCTTTTGCTATCGTTTTCTTGCTATCAAGCAGACTATCAATGAAGTAATCGCTATCAATGGGACAGTCACTTCCTTTCTCCCCCAAGATCGCTATTGCTGTGGCGAATTCCGGAGAGAGGAACTTCTCTACAGAATTGAGGAACATCCTCAGCCAGGTATCCACGTCTACTCCCACGAAATTAAGGGTACGAGTATACCCTTCGGAGATTTTGCCGGTTTCAGGTACATAATCTCTTATCGTTACGTTATTGAGGTTCACAGGGCGATTGAAAAGGGGTCTTGGAGCGTAGATCCTGGGAATCCCCGGGTTTTCCACCTCCCAATTTATGGCTCCAGATGGGCACGAGCCGACGTGGCCGATTCTCGCAACCCAAATTGATGGGCTGCCAGAATTCAGCCGATCAATGCTCGTGGCTATCTTAAGAGAACTCTCTTCGGTCCTTGTTGCTTCCTCAAAGGATTTGGCGAAGTCCTGCAGAGAGTGGTCAGAGCTTAAGGGCGATATGGAGGTAGAAGCCCGCAATACGGAATCCGTATGCTTGAAATCAGGGTGGACCTTGAACGGATTACGCATTATTTTAAAGTCTACAGTAAGCCTGAAGATGGATTCTGTACTAATCTTGGCCGGATTGAACTCCAACTCCATTAATAGAGACGTCTCTGGCTTTGATGGAACGGTTCCAATGCATCCTTGTGCCAGGCAATTAGACAAATAAGAAATAATGGAAGTTGAATCAGGGCCATCCCAGATCCATTTGAGGAGAGAATCCTTCAGGCCAGTGCCGGGATGGCAGCCCTTCTTTGACAGCATTGCCATATTCAGCGGTCTGAGGCTCGTCTCCACCGATAAAGCTGCATCCAGGAGCTGGTGGTATATGCGAACATAGGCCATGAGATCGTGCCAGGCTTTGTCCTTCAGTGCATCTTTCTCTTCAACGCTGAGATTGTTTTCCTGCTCAATCAAATAGCCGTCTGTATTAAAATCGAACTCGATACTAAAGCAGCTCTTTTTTTTCTGGTATATGTTTTTCTCACCATCTTCCATCTTCACTATGAATTTATCAGTTTCAATGTTATCGATTTTCAAGATTACTTCGGTATCTTCGCTATTAAGGGTT
>JAXDAR010000185.1:0-2882 GCA_034679645.1 Methanothrix sp.
ATCAGCTTTCCGAGGATGTAAGCCTTTCTGCCTCTCATGGTCAAATCAAATCCATATGCTCGGTTTGGGCATAAGGGACTCATTCCCTTGGAAAAAAAATCTGCACAAGGGAGAGCCTCAGGCCTGGTGCAGGTTGAACAGGGTGCCGTAGTCCAGGATTCCGTGCAAGGGATTATACTCCCAGCCTGCATAGCGAGCATTGTAGGGCTGGATGATGTTCATAGAGTATACTGCAAACTGGGGCATCTCCTCTGCATAATAGTTCTGAATTTCTGCCGCCAGCACCTTTCGCTCATCCTTGTCCTGGGTTCTGCTCAGATCATCCACCAGAGATTGATAATCCGGGTCGCTGACCATGGACCAACCGTAATATCTGATATCGGTATAGCCTGAGCCGTAGGCTTCGCCCATCATCATTCCCCAGAAGGTCGTCCCCGCCAGAGCCATCTCATGTGTCTTCTTCTCATCCATGATCTCGCCATGAGTGCTCTTGTCTGCCAGGTCGATCTCAATGGCTATACCGACATCGGAAAAGTACTTCTTCAGCATCTCCGCTGCTCGCACGCTGTCCGGCAGGTCGCTTCTGGTAAGAAGCTTAGGCTGGAACTTGTCGCCATCTGGCATCTCTCGCAGGCCATCTCCATCCACATCCTTGAAGCCCAGGCTGTCCAGCATGGACCTGGATTTATTGACATCCTGGGTCAGGGCCCCGGTCTCAATATAATAGAGGGTGCCATCGGGAACCCATCCAGCGCTGGGTGTGGTGCCATATCCGGCAGTGAACATGTTCTTCAGCTCCTCGTAGTCTGGAGCATAGCTGAGCGCCTGGCGCAGCTCTTTGTCCTCGAAGGGAGCCTTAGCGGTGTTAAACCACAACACATTGGTGATTCCTCTCTCCGGGTAGACCTCGATGCCTATATCCTCATTCTCCAGCAATTTTGGTACATAATAGTAGCTGATTCCTTTGGAATAGTAATAAGGCAGGTCAATTTCCCCTTTCTGGAAGGCCAGCATCAGTGCATCCGGATTCTTGAACATCCTCAGCTCGATGGTATCGATGGCCGGCATTCCACCCCAGTAATTCTCATTCGCCTGATAGGTGACAATTCCGGCGTCCCTGTCGAAGCCCATGAACTTATATGGCCCGCAGCCGATAGCAGCTTCTTTATCGTTGAATTTCTTGGGATCATCAACAGACTTGAAGATATGTTCAGGAAGGGTTTTCAGCACGGCAATGGTATTGAGGAAATTATAGTCTGGCTTCTCCAGGTTGATAATGACCGTCTTATCGTCCGATGCTTCTACAGACTTGATCATCCCGATGGAAGATTTGCTCAGGGGGTTTTTCTCCAGTTCGTAGTCTATCGTAAACTTAAAATCCTGAGCGGTTACTGGCTTCCCGTCGTGCCAGGTAGCATCATCCCGCAGGTGGAAAGTCCATTTCTGCAGGTCTTCCGTCTCCCAGGAGGTGGCAAGATCAGGAACCACGTCTCCCTCATTGTTGAACCTCACCAGACCCTGGTGGCTCAGGATCATGCTGTACACCCCGAAATAGTAGTCCCAGGGATTGGCGTCGTTTATTTGATTGATGGTGTCAATGGTCAGCTTTGCGATTCTGTCGCCGGAATTGCTTTCTTCCGGCTGGGCAGCCATTGCCATTCCTGTTAAACAGAGGCCGAGGAAGGCCAGACCGAAAACCAACCGCCTTGTTGTGCGCTTCATGAAGATATTTCACCTCTTTGTTTTACTTTGATCATTGTTTTTAGTATTTAGTCTTAATGACAATGGCTAAATAGAGTGAAGCTCTCGGAAGCTCAGGCAAGGGATCCTGGAAGGAGACTACTATTATGAAGCTAGACTGGAATCAAATCTGGAAGGATGCATTTTTTGAATCTCGGTTAACAAGCTGCAACTACTATGATAATGAGGAGCTGGCGAAGAGCTATGATGCCTCTGAGAATATCTGGATCGACGGCAATAAGAGGGCTGCGGAGCTTAATCCCGATTCTTCCTGGTCGGTGCTGGATATCGGATCCGGACCCGGAATTCTAACGGTTCCTTTGGCCCGTCGGGTGAGGCAGGTTACGGCAGTTGAGCCCTCTAGTCCCATGATTAGCTGCCTGAAGGGACATCTTGCTGAAGAAAAACTCTCAAATGTTAAGATCATCAACTCCCGCTGGGAGGACTTGCCAAGAGATGAGTTGAAGGCGTACGATTTGGCTATTGCTTCCTACTCATTGAACTTCGAGGACATCCAGGAGGCTTTGCTCAAGATGAATCACATTGCAAAGAAAAGGGTCATCCTTTACTGGTTTGCTGGAAATGCAAACTGGGAGCTGATTCGCAAGGATCTTTTCTCCAAAGTCCATAATCGAAATCTGGGGCCTTTTCCAAAGTGCGACATCATCTACAACCTCTTATATGATCTGGGGCTCTATCCGGATGTCGAGGTCCTTCATGGCACTTCTTTTCCCAGGGAATATGCCGACTATGACAGCGCTCTGTTCTATCTCAAGAGCACTCTTTGCATCTTCGATGAGACTCGCGATGAAATGCTGCACAAATACATCGAAGATCATTGGAGAAGAGGAGATGGCAGATTGTTCATGGAAGATAGGACAACATACGTGAAGCTATCATGGAGGCCAAAAGACCTGGATCTGGAGGTGCAGCCAAAAGGCTTTACCGATAGACATGGGCAAGACCACCTTCAGAGGATCTAGGGGAAATGAACGCCAACAAGTTTGAGAACGGTATAAAAAAAAGGAATGCGGAATCGAGCCTGATTGAGAGGAGCTCCCGGTCGCTTTAAGCAGGATGCAGCCCAAAGAGAGTCTCATAAGAGAGTATGCCGTGAATGGGATCTGCGACATAGCCCTGGT
>JAXDAR010000186.1:0-2783 GCA_034679645.1 Methanothrix sp.
AAGGCGAGATTCTAATCACAAAATTTGAAAAAAAAATTGTGTGTATAGGAGAGGATATTGGATGCCCCAACAGTTGACATATCCGGGAGTTTATATAGAAGAGATTCCCAGCGGTGTGCGCACGATCAGTGGCGTGGCCACATCGATCGCAGCGTTCATCGGCTGGGCAAAGAAAGGGCCGATTGATAAAGCTCAGCGCATCTTGAGCTGGCAGGATTTCGAACGCTACTTCGGAGGGCTTGATGTAAGGTCCTACCTTGGTTATGCGGTCTACAGTTTCTATGCAAACGGGGGAAAGGATGCCTACATCATAAGATTGGTGGATGATGATGCCATTGCAGCCAGTGTGAACATTGATAATAAGTTCACTCTAACTGCTATGAATCCAGGAGAATGGGGAAACCATTATCGATTTAAGACTTTGATCAGGACTGATGATGGCAATAGGTTCAGGTTGCAGGTTCTGTTCTACAACAAAGTCGATGATCCGGTCAAAGCCGGTGGTGTCGTGGAGTCCTTTGAAAACCTATCAATGAATGAGAATGATCCGAGATATGTGGTTAAGGTAATCAAAGAGGATTCAAACGTTATCGATGCCACCCGCATTGTCGGTGCCACGAATGAACCCCCTGTCAATACACCTGAGCCGGACCCGAACCATCCGGAAGAACCGGCTCCTGAAATCCCCAAACTGGAAGGAGGTGCAGATGGAACTGTTCTGCAGCCAAATACTGCCGATTTTGAGAATGAGCTCAAAAACGCTACTGGCGGCGTGAACCTCTTGAAGCGGGTCGACCTGTTCAATCTCCTCTGCGTTCCTGGAGAGACAACACCAACAGAGCTTTCTCTGCTCCAGAAGTTCTGCCGGGATCACCGCGCCTTCCTGATCGCTGACTGCGCCATGAATGCGACATATGACGACTTAAAGGAAATTAATGGTCTTGACTCCGCACTGACCGGGGATGATGCCATCAATGCAGCCTTCTACTTCCCCTGGCTCAAGATGCCTGATCCATTGCAGGAGAACAGACCGAGGGATGTTCCTCCCTGCGGATTCATTGCCGGGATCTATTCTCGCACCGATGCCAATAGAGGCGTCTTCAAGGCACCCGCCGGAATCGATGCCAGCCTCACCGGGGTTTTGAAGGTCAAGGAAATCCTCACCGATGACGAGAATGGAGTGTTGAATCTGAAGGCGATCAACTGCATCAGGAACTTCCCGGTTTATGGTACAGTCGCCTGGGGAGCTCGAACTCTGCGGGGCAATGACCAGATAGGATCGGAATGGAAGTACATTCCTGTTCGCCGCACTGCCCTGTTCATCGAGGAGAGCCTCTTCCGGGGGACGAAGTGGGTGGTCTTCGAGCCCAATGATGAGCCGCTGTGGGCGCAGATCAGGCTCAACATCGGCGCTTTCATGCACAGTCTCTTCCGCCAGGGGGCTTTCCAGGGGACGACTCCACGGGATGCCTACTTTGTCAAGTGCGATAAAGAGACCACCACCCAAAACGACATCGACCGGGGAATTGTCAACATCCTGGTGGGCTTTGCACCATTGAAGCCGGCGGAGTTCGTTGTGATCAAGATTCAGCAGATAGCTGGGGAAATACAGACATAGGGATTGAGGGATTGATCTATATGGCGGCATTTAGCGTAAATTCGCATCGTTTCGACCCATATAAGAATTTTAAGTTCAGAGTAAAATGGGACGGCAAGTATGTTGCTGGGGTGAGCAAGGTCAGCGCTCTGAAGAGGACCACTGAGGTGGTGGAGCACCGGGAAGGCGGCGATCCGAGCAGCACCCGCAAGTCGCCCGGCCAGAGCAAGTATGAGGCCATAACCCTGGAGAGGGGAGTGACACATGATACCGAGTTTGAGAAATGGGCAAACAAGATATGGAACTACGGATCCGGCCTGGGCTCGGAGGTCTCTTTGAAGGACTTCAGAAAGGATATCATAATCGAGATGTACAACGAGGCTGGCCAGCTGGCCATAGCCTACAAAGTATTCCGCTGCTGGGTCTCAGAGTATCAGGCCATCCCCGATCTGGATGCCAAGGCCAATGAGGTGGCCATCCAGACACTGAAGCTGGAGAATGAAGGATGGGAGCGGGACTACGAGGTCGCCGAGCCGACCGAACCGACTTTTACTGAACCTGCGGCCTGATAGAAAGCATGCAAGCGCTCTCAGAACAGGAGCTATTGAACGCCTGGGAGCTGGGACATTGTCAGAGCCCACCGGTTCGGGCGCTGATACTCCTCGCTTCCTCGTGCCCTGAGTCCTCAGTGGACTATATTGCCGAGCTGGGCATAGGGAAGCGGGAATCCTTCCTTCTCACTCTGCGGGAAATAACCTTCGGAAAGCTCATGCTGGGGATTATAAGCTGTCCAGAGTGCAGCGAGAAGCTGGAACTGGACTTCGAGGTGGATGACCTCAGATCAGCAGCCGGGTCAGAATCCAAGAGTGCAATCTCAATTTCTCTTTCCGGATACAATCTGAAGGTCCGTCCTGTCAACACATATGACCTGCAGTCCATAGTTCGCTTAAAGGATTTATCCCGCGCTCGGGATGAACTGCTGCGGCGCTGTATTCTGAATATTCAGTACCAAGAAAAGGATACCTCATTTGAAAAGTTGCCTGAAGCCGTAATCGAGGCCGTGGAAGAAAAGCTGGAGGAGATGGATCCCCAGGCGGATGTGAGGCTCGCTCTATCCTGCCCATCCTGCGGCCATAAGTGGGAGGCGCCTTTTGATATTGTCTCGTTCTTCTGGATTGAGATCGAT
>JAXDAR010000187.1:0-12471 GCA_034679645.1 Methanothrix sp.
CCCATTCGTCCATGTAAGGTATATTAGGGAATACATGTATATATAGTTTCCTGACAAAATGCCTTGATGGATAATTATATTAAAGAAAATAGTCTGAATTAAGCCCTAATTCGCGGAGTTAAGGTTAGCAATAGGCAGGACAGCCGCATCCCCTCTCACAAATCCTTCCAAGCTTCATCCTCCTCTGGGCTAATCCATTCCCGCGCCAGCACGGACTCGCTCAGCAATGCCGTCTCCATTTTTGAATCAAATTCCTTTGTCGTCATCTCATTGATGATATCTGTCGAAGAAGGGTAATGGACTTTTTGCCGGCCAGAATAATCCTCAGTTATACTGCTCACAGAACGCACTGCCCGCAATCCTGGCTGCCGCACTCGATGTTCTTTATCTTCCAGCGCAGTGCCCACAGCTTCATGCCCTTGATGACCTCGATCATCTCCAGGCCGCTCTCGCTGAGGGTGTACTCGCTCTTCAGGGGGAAGGCTGCGCTGTCCATCCTCTTCTCCACCAGCCCCTCCCGTTCCAGCTCCTTGAGCCGGGCGGATAGAACCTTCTGAGTGATCCCGGATAGGCAGGCCTTCAACTCAGAGAACCTTCTGGTGTGTCCCTCTCCCTTGTACAGCTCCAGCAGAATGAGCATGGTCCACTTTCTGGCGATATACTTCACCGTCTGGTTTACTGTGCATCCTTCCTGCATGGTATACTGGGGGAAACTTTCCAGGTTATATACTTTGGTATCATTAGTATACTGATTGTGAGGCAAGAAAAAATGGCATCAACTGAGAAACTGGACATGTTCTGCTACCAGTGCTCCCAGACCGCCCGGGGCACCGGCTGCACAATGAAGGGAGTATGCGGAAAGGAAGCGATCGTCGCCCGGCTGCAGGATAACCTGCTCTTCGCCATCAAGGGCATAAGCGCCTATCTCTATCACGCCCGGGAGCTGGGCCATACTGATCCAGAGGTGGACGCATTTATCGAGAAGGGTTTCTTCTCCACCCTGACCAATGTGAACTTCGACCCGGAGGAGTTCCTCAACTTAGCGGTGAAAGCGGGGGAGATGAATATCAGGACTATGAAGCTCCTCAAGCGGGCGCACATCGAGAAGTTCGGCGAGCCCACCCCCTCCAAAGTGAGGACGGGGACGGTCAAGGGCCACGGCATCCTGGTCACCGGCCACGACCTGAACGCGCTGGATAAGCTCCTGCAGCAGGTGGAGGGAACGGATGTCTTCGTGTACACCCACTCGGAGATGCTCCCCGCGCACGGCTATCCCGGCCTGAGAAAGTACAAGAACCTGGCCGGCAACCTGGGGAAAGCCTGGTACGACCAAAAGAAGCTCTTCGCCCAGTATCCCATGGCCCTGTTCGGCACCTCCAACTGCTTCCTTCCTCCGCGAGAGGAGTATATCGACCGCATGTTCTCCACCGGCCCGGTCCGCCTCCCAGGGGTAAAGCACATCGAAGGCTATGACTACTCCGAGGTGATAGCCAAAGCACGCGAATTGCCAGAACTTCCAGATGCTCCGGGAGAATACGAGCTTACCACCGGCTTTTCCACCTCCGTACTCCTCTCCCACGCCGCCAAGATCAAAGAACTGGTGGAGAAGGGCAAGATCAAGAGGTTCTTCCTGGTGGGAGGCTGTGACGCTCCCCTGAAGAAGTCCGACTACTACCGGGAGTTTGTGCAAAAGCTGCCCGGTGATGTGGTGGTACTCACACTGGCCTGCGGCAAGTTCCGCTTCAATGACCTGGATCTGGGAGATATCGAGGGCATCCCCCGCCTGATCGACCTGGGACAGTGCAATGATGCCATCGTCGCCCTGGAAGTGGCCGGGGCTCTGGCCGACCTGTTCGGAGTGGGAGTCAACGACCTGCCCCTGACCCTGGTGATAAGCTGGATGGAGCAGAAGGCGGTGGCCATCCTCTGGTCCTTGCTGGCACTGGGAATCCGCGGCATATACCTGGGGCCCATCGTGCCGGGATGGATCAATGATGATATGCTCAAGATCCTGGTGGACAAATACGACGTCCGGCTGATCAGCACCCCAGATGAGGACATCAAGAAGATGATGGCTGAGTAAATACCGGATCTGTTGACCAATCGTTATTGCTGGTTGATCGGATAGATGATGGACTGGATGATCGGGAGATGAAATGGTAGAGAGAAATATCATCAGGATCGATGAGGCCCTCTGCAATGGCTGCGGCAGCTGCGTTATCGCCTGCTCAGAGGGAGCGATAGAAATGGTGGATGGCATTGCAAGGGTGGTAAGAGAATCGTGTTGCGACGGCCTGGGGGCCTGTATAGGCGAATGCCCCACCGGTGCCCTGACCATAGAGAGAAGAGAGGCGGAAGCCTTCGATGATAAGGCAGCAGCGGAGCATTCGCAGCAAGCCAAGGCAGGTAGCAGCAGCCCCGCCGCAAAGGCAGAAAAAGAAGGCGAATCAGGGCCAGTAGCTCCCTGCGATCTTTCCATTCATCGAATGCCGGGATCACAGATGAGCGGAGGCGAGGGACCGGGAAAGCATCTGAAGAAGCTCGGCCCCTTCTCCCAGCTCTCCAGCTGGCCGGTGCAGATGCGCCTTGCCCATACCGATGCCCCCTATTTCAAGGACGCCAGTCTGCTGATAGCCGCCGACTGTTCGGCATTTGCCTGCCCCATTATCTCCGAGTTCATCCGCAAGAGGGTGGTCTTGATCGGCTGCCCCAAGCTGGATCCGGGCGAGCCCTTCGTCAGCAAATTAACGGAGATACTGAACTCAAATGAGATCAGGGACATAACTGTTCTCAGGATGGAGGTTCCCTGCTGCTCCCATCTCTTCAGTTTGGTTATTCAGGCAATAAAAAGATCGGGAAAGAATATCCCCCTCGATCAGTTCATATGCATGATCGACGGGAAGGTGGTAGCAGATAAGGAAAGGGTGTTAAGATGAAGCTGGCGGTATACTACAGTGGCGACTTCGGCAGTCGAGTGGTGGGAAACCTGGTGAACTACTCCGGATTCTGTATCTCCTGCGCAGATGCCTGCACCGAATGCCGGAATGTTGCCCCGGACCTGGCCAAGGATATTGTGGCCCTGGTGGAGATGCCCGATCCCTCCACCTATGGGGATTTCATAGATGATGTGGAGCCCCTGCTCCCTCAGGATGTACCTAAAGCGGATATCGTCATCGTGATCAATGTCCATCCCGACATCCTCTACGGCCTGCTACCCAAATTCAAAGAGGCGGGGGTCAAAGCGATCATCGGCGGATCGGAATCCCCCAAGGAGATGCCACTAGGGCAGAGAAGACAGGTGGAGGAGAAGGCAGCGGAGCTGGGGATGGAGGCGGCCTTTGCCAAGCCCTTCTGCGCCCTGCGACCGGACCCGAATAAGCCTATAATCGCCCAGTTCCTGAAAGAGGCGAGGATAGGCGATCCAGTGATCGAGTTCACTGTGCAGGGGAGCAGAGAGGGAAAGGATGTGATCATGGGGGCCAACGTCGTGCGAAGCGCTCCCTGCGGCTCCACCTGGTTTGTGGCCAAGAAGATGCTGGGCCTGGAGCCCGATCAGCCGGACATCAGAGAGAGGATATCCGAGGCGCACCATTCCTATCCCTGCACCGGATCGATGGAGAGGGATGCGGAATTAGGAGACACAGTGCTGCATGTGGGCGGCTATATCATCCGCGATGCCGTGGAGAGCGGGCTGAAGAAGGCAACAAAGCTGGAACGGAAAGAGCGGCAATACTATTCAAAGGAAAGACCTGTTGTAAGCCGTCAAGCTTTTGTTTGAATGTACATGATAGCATTTGCCAAATCAACACTAGCTTCTTCATTTTCTTTCTGAACGCCCGCACGTCGGCTTGGGGCCGCGGCCAAGGGGCACGCTGGACGCAGGACAAGCTCGGATAACTGGGCGACACACGGTTGAACAGGATTGAAGCATTTGCACTTCAGGATTATCCTAATATTGTCTGCCTGAAACAGGTCTAAGATAAAAGGGCAAAGCAGCATAGTTTGTTCCCCATGTCCACGGGGTTAGGGGGAGCCTGCAAGGCCTGGAGTGCGCTTGCCTTCCAGTATCTGAAGGTACCTGTTCTTCATCTCAGCCTCGCTCTCTGGGACCTTCTCATTGGGCTGATAAGAGTGAACGACAATGCCCATTGCCTCTGAAGGCGCTGTGGGATCATCGCCTGTGCCCCTCATATCTACCATGACTGGCCGTCTGGAAAGCCATCTCTCAGCGCCTCGGCCAGCTTGTAGGCCAGGGCAGTCTTGCCCACACCTCCGATTCCCCGCAGGCCTATGATTTGAGCGCCTCCTTCAAACTTCTCCATTAGCTCTTTAGGCTCTACTATCGCCCCTTTTGAATCCCTCAAGTCTATCTTCCTGCCCATCCCCGTAAACCTCCAGCAAAGAGCTATCTTTATCTTTTCAGCTCAGGCAAATAGCCCTTCGGCAGATCTCAGCAAGGCTGAAGCCATTGTCTGCACCTGCTCTATAGTGCCTTCTGCTCCCTCGGCTGAATCAAGGATCTCTGATGCAGAGCGCAGCTTGCTCATAATCATTGTCTTGTTGGGGCGCTCCTTCTTGGCCTGGGCCTGGACGATCTTCAGATCAGCGTTGACAGCCTCGACTGTGTCCCTATCCAGATCCGCACTCTCCAGCGCCCGCCTCAGAGATTGCAGCTCTTCCAGGAATTCTTCGATAGCCGCGACTTTCAATGAAGTGCCTGGTCTGACGATATTGCCTTCTCTGCGGATCTCAATTCTGTCACCTATATGCTGGCTAATAGGGCCGGTGGGCTTGAAGATGGTTCCAGTCGAGCCGCGCATATCAATGGCATCGCCACCTGTGGAGACAGGACCGGAGAACCGACCCGAGAAGACCGGCCCCTGGACATTGCCCGCAATATTGGTCTGCGGACCATAGATTCTTTGATGCCGCTGGTCGAAGGAACTTACCCTGCTCCAGGTTCCTGGCTCTGGCTCGATCTCCGGCTCTTCCTGGAAGGGCAAGCCTTTGGGCTCCTTCTCGCCACCGGCATAATAGGCTAAAACGAAGTTATCGGACTGATTGAAATCCATGATGGGATGCTGGCGATCCTTCGTCTTTCCTGGGACCATCTCTCTGGTATGAAGCGCCAGATCAGTAACCCGCACAAAACCGTCTTTCCTGGATGCACCAGCTCCACAAAGGGCATCGATCAGAGCCAGAGTGAATGCACTGTAGGGCTTGCCGGCATAAGATAGCTCATCTGCCTGAGATGAGGCAATGACCACGCGCCCTCGTCCCTGTGCAAAAAGGCTCTGAGCCTCTGGAGGCAGCGGCGCTTTGGTAAACTGCAGCCCTGGAGCCTTCATATCGGCAAACCCACCTGCATGGCAGCAGTCCAGCAGGAGCAGCAGCTTCTGAGCTTTTATCGCTTTGAGCTTGTCTGCAAACTCAGACCCGCTGATGGCCGTATCCCTCAGTTGCTCGACATTATAGCCAAATGGCATAAGATAATAGGCATCGCTTATGGAAGATTTCACATAATAGCCATGGCCAGAGAAGTAGATAATAGCTGTCGACTTCTCGTCAGCTCCCTTTGCCAGTCTGTCTAAGCCTGTCAGCATGCCCGACCTGCCTGCGGCTGCACCTGTAAGAAGCTCGACCTGATCCGGGGCATAGGCGCAGCGCTCCGGATCCTTTAGAATCTCGGCCAGGCCGCGGGCATCGTCAACTGTGCTCGGCAGATCTCCACCAACGCCCACTATCAGCGCCCGACCTTCAGAGAAAACGCTTTTCATCATGGTTGCACACCTTATATATCGTATATTGCGATTTTAGCCAGTTTTTATAAGCGCAATTATTTGCTTCTCCATTCTGAGAGTAATTCATGCATAGCCGCAAAACTGGGGGATTCGATCTGCTCAAAGATCTTCAATGCCTCTTCAGCATTCTTGATTGCCTGCTCTCTGTCATTCATCTTTTCATAGCATATGGCTCGGCCCCATAGTGAATTGCCCTCGCCATTGCGATCTCCTATCTCTCTAGAGACTTTGACCTGTTGCTCATAATAATCCAGGGCTTTGTTGATCTCCTCCAGATCATAATAGGCGCTGCCGAGGTTGCCCAGCCAACCACCTTCATTCCTTCTGTCGCCTATCTCTCTGGCGATAATAAGAGCCTGCTCATAGTAATCGATCGCCTTTTTGGCCTCGTCTAAATCAGCATAGGCTGCTCCGAGGTTGCCCAGCCAAACGCCTTCATTCTTTCTATCGCTCATCTCTCGGGCGATAAGAAGAGCCTGTTCATAGTAATCAATCGCCTTTTTGGCGTCTCCCAGGTCGGCATAGGCCAGGCCGATATTGCCCAGATTAGCGCCTTCATTCCTTCTGTCGCCTATCTCTCGGACGATCTTGAGTGCCTGATCGTAATATTCGATTGCCTGACGGGCATCGCCCAGGGCAGCGTAAGCCAGGCCGATATTGTCCAGATTAGCGCCTTCATTCCTTCTGTCGCCTATCTCTCTGGCGATAAGAAGAGCCGGATTGTAATACTCGATTGCCTGACGGGCGTCTCCCAGGTCGGCGTATGCATTGCCAAGGTTTGTCAAAGCAGCTCCTTCGACCCGTCGATCTCCGATTTCACGAGCTATAGCCAAATTCTGGGTTATCAGTTCTATAGCTGTGTAATTCTCTCCCTGGTTGGCATAAGCCATGCCCAGGTTACCTAGCAAGGTTCCCTCACTTCCCCTGTCACCGGTTTCTCGGGCAATGGCCAGTGCCTGCTCGTAGTACTCAATAGCCTTTCTCGTATCGCCCAAATCGATGTAGGTTGAGCCCAGATTTCCCAGGTGCACACCTTCACTCCGTCTATCTCCAATCTCTCTAGCGATGCCCAGAGCTATCTCATAGCACTCGATAGCCTTACGCGTATCATTGAGGTCCCTGTAAAAGATGCCCAAGTTTCCAAGATATAAGCCTTCGTTTCGTCTGTCACCGGTTTCTCGTGCGATATCAAGCGCCTGTTCCCAGTACTCGATGGCCTTTCGTACATCTCCGAGGTCGAAATATGCCATGCCTAAGTTTCCTATATCTGCTCCTTCACCCCTCCGATCCCCTATCTCACGATCGATCTCAAGTGCCTTCTCATAATACTCGATAGCTTTGCGGGCATCGCCCAAGTTAGAGTAGGACAGGCCAAGGTTCCCAAGAGCGCTTCCTACTCCCATTCTATCTCCTACTTCCCTGGCGATGGCCAGCGCCTGTTCGTAATATTCTATTGCCCTACGTGGCTCACCCAGGGTGGAATAAGCCAGGCCAAGATTGCCCAGGTGCATGCCTTCCATGACTCTATCTTCCCGCTTTTTAGCGGCTGAGAGGGCTGCCTCTAGCCAAGCAATTTTTTCTCGAGTATGCAGGCGCAGATCAATTACATAAGCTCCGGCAGCGGGATAGCTCATACAAAGCTCGGCTGCTGCAGGATCTGTATCCATATTTTTCTCCGCCCAGGCCTGGCCGGCTTTGATATTAATCCAATCTCTATCGAAGAGCTTGAGTGCTTCCGTAATGCCAGAGCCTCCTTGCAGATAGAGGCCATCGGCTGCACTTAAGAGATCTCTATAGTACGTCGAATGTCGCTTCTGAATAACGGCCTTAAGTTCATCCGGTTGCCTTGAAGCAGCGAAGAGCCGCAGGAGGTCGTGAAGCTTATACCTTCCAGAATCGGGGCTCTGAGGCTGAAAATCGACTAGGCTCCAGCGCACCAGCTCACTTAAGTGTGCGTGATCTTTATCCTGACAGATGCTCTCTTCTGCCTGGTCATCAAAATCGCTGGGAAAAACGGATAAATTCAATAGAGTCTCCTTAGTTACAGAATCCAGCCTGTCGAAGCTGAGATTGATTATGGCGTCGATACTCATTTCTGTGCCTTCGGCTCCTATCCTCTTCAACCTGGTGCGCTCATCCCTCAGATATCCAACATAGCCAAGAAGGCTAAGGTCAGGGGTATTGGCAAGATGGCTGCCTGCAGCTCTTAGCGCCAGGGGCAGGCAACCACAAAGATATGCCAGCTCTCTCCAGGCGTCCATCTGTGATTTTTCCTCACCTGAAGAAAATGGATTTGCCAGCTTAATCAGAAACTCGACAGCCTCATCTATCCCCAGCACGTAAAGGTCCTTGGTGATCATGCCAGGCAAGACGAACCTTCGCCTGGAAGTGACAATTAAGGCGCATTCCGCTGGTGGCAGGAGAGATACTACCTGTTCCCCATCGATCACATTTACCAATAGCAGTAACGCACGCTTATTATTGAGAACTGTTCGGTAGAGGTTAGCTATCTCTGCCTGGTTATCTGATATCTTCTCACTGGGAAGATAAGAGCGAATTATCTGAGCCATAGCATCTGCGGGCTTTAGCGGCTCTGCATCCGTGCCTCGCATATCAACAAGCAATTGGCCATCAGGAAAACGGTCTTTGAGTCTCTCTGCCAGGGCAAAGGCCAGAGTCTTTTTTCCTATGCCTCCCATTCCGCGTAAGCCGATTATATTGAATCCTTTATCGAGTGAAGCTGCAAGCTCCGCTATGTCATTTTCCCGACTTGTGAAATCCAACGGGGGAGGCGGTATCTGATGCGGGACAAAAGTTTGAGTTGAATCAGATGGACGTGATAAGATGCGGCCTCGATACTCACCCTGAAGAAATTGTCCGGATATGTCCACTTCAGAAATTATGGGATGCAATTCTTCAGTCGGAGATTTATTAGATATAGCTCTCAGAGCTTTGGCTCGATCGTCTTCATTAGGAATCAAAATAGCAACTGCAAGTGCCTCCCGAATTATATCTTGTTTTTCTTGAGAAGGAAGAAAAGGAGAGATCGAAACCATGTCCTCAACTCTTTCTTTTAAATCTTTATTCTGACGAGCAGCTGCAAGAGCTTCTCCGATTACAAGTGGAGAGATTCTCATGGCTGGAAAATTGCCAGTTGACTCGTATATAGTGCGGCCTAAATCTCTGCAGCGTGCTGCCAGAATATCCCTATATTGAGGGCGAATTATATATCTTCCTGCATATCTGAGATCTATCAAAAGATTTTCGGCTGCTCCGACAGCCTCTGATTTTGGTAAGCTCGAGTACTTATCTAGAAACATCCGATAATCTTCTTCAAGTTCTTTCATTCCTTTAATAGTTGCTCTTTCCTCAATTTCGCCCATTTCTGCAACTCACCTCTTATAGGTATCCAGCAATTCCCTTCGTAAAATCATCAATTAGGTCAACAATCGAAGTATCGGCAATTATAAGAGTCTCCTCAAAATCCCTTCGAACGTTTCTTATGGTCTCTCCAACTCTATCAGCATCATTGATTGTCTTAGCCTTAGAAATCAAGTGGGATATAGTTGTACTTGAATTCGCATGATCTAAGCAAATTACTATGGTTTCCTCGGATGAAATATAATGGAAATCACTTATGGTACGCTTTAGTTTCGTCAGTAATAAGGCGCAGGTAAGCCAATCTTTTTCAGCATCTTTCAATTTTTCATCTGAATTTAAGGTAATATGGCATTGATCCAAATGATAGATTATTGGAGTTAATATATTTAGCAAAATATGCATTTCTGTGTGCATTTTCTTCCACTCATTGATCTTATCAAGACGAAGTCTATGCTCAGAGCCATTTGGGATCTTTGGAGGACTTATTATATCGCCGTGGAATTCAATATGGTCGCCAATATGCTGGCGGATATTGCCAGTTGTCTTGACGATAGCACCAGTCGAGCCACGCGCATCAACGGCATCTCCGCCTGCGGAGACTGGCCCGGAAAACCTGCCCGAGAAGACGTTCCATGCACCTGGCTCTGGCTCTATCTCTGCCTCTTCTCGGAAGGGCAAACCTTTAGGCTGCACTCCACCACCAGCATAGTAGGCGATCTCAAAGTTATCAGCCTCTTCGAAGTGCAGGACAGGATGCTGCCTTTCACCTGTCCTACGAGTTACCTTATCGCTGGCATACATAGCCAGGTCCGCAGCCCTTACGAAGCCGTCATGCTTTTGCGCACCATATCCAGAGAATGCCTCAATAAGAGCCTGGGTAAATGCGCTGTAGGGCTTGCCTCCGTAGGAGAGTTCGTTATCTTTGCAGGAAGCTATGATTACCCTACCTTTGCCATGCCTTAAGACCTCCAGCGCCTCCGGAGGCAATGGTGATTTCACTGCCTCTACGCCTTTGGGAAAATCCAGGCCTCCTGCATGGCAACAATCCAGTAGCAGTAAGAGCTTCTTTGATCTGACGGCCTCCAGGAGGCTGGCAAATTCAGAGCCCTTGATTGCTGTACTTTTGAGATCCTCCACCTCGGCGCCAAAAGGCATCAGAAAGTAAGCCTCGCCTATGGTGTTGATAGCTCTGTAGCCATGCCCTGAGAAGTAGATAAGAACCGTTGAGGATTCGTCTGCTACATCTGCCAGGTGGTCAAGGGCATCGAGGATGGCCTGCTTGTAGGCTTTCTCGCCTACCAGAAGCTCAATCTGATCCGCAGGATAGGCGCAGCGCTCAGGATCTTTCAGTATATTGGCCATGCAGCTGGCATCGTCAATAGTAAAGGGGAGATCGGCTCCTACGCCGATGAGAAGCGCATGGCCTCCTTCGAAGGATGGCGACATAGTAGAACCTCGCTGATATACCTCAGTCCAATCAGATAAATCTATTCACTTCTCCCTTATTTTGGCTCGTACCTCCCTCAATAAATCAGGCATCCTTTCCGGCGTCCCGATGATTATTTCTCTCTTAAAGCCCGGGCAGAGATTGAGAAATGCACCTTCATCATAAACATCATGTCTATTCGGGCGGAATTCATTCTCGCTTGCACTGAGGCAATCTTCTTCCGTCCCAGGCCCGGGAGGCACATTTTATTCTATACCTATGCAATCCTGTGCCTCCGCACCTTTGCAGCCCAGGCAGCCAATCCTTCTCGCCTGTAGGAATCAGCTCCAGCTCTCCAGCTGATTCGTTCAGAGTGTAGCCGGAAGGTACAGAGCTCCATCTTCAGAGCCCTCAGGCCGACTTAGCAAGAGTTTCATTCACTGCAACACTCTGGTTAATGATCTGATCGATCTATGTTTATGCCTGATTCTTTCTATTGCCAATTATGCAAATATGCTGGGCAGCGGGCTACCAGTGCAGACGCCCGGCTGTAGTGCAGGATTTAGCCTTCATTTCCTAGCTCCTCTGCCTAGGCGAAGGCTGCATCGGCTTCTGAAGATCGACCGACCAATTGGAAGTATTGACATCGTCCCACCAGGCTTCCGCATTTCTTTGAGTTATCTATATCTTAAAAAATATAAAAAGTCCTAATTCTATAATCACACATTTGGCAGCCAATCCGTCTCCCCGGTGGGAACCGCCTCCAGCTTTCCCGACGACTCGTTCAGTCTGTAGCCTGAAGGCACGCCGCCCCAGCTCCACAGCCCTCCATCCTGTCCTTTGGCCTGATCCAGCGATTCATTCTCGCTATCGCTCTGGTTAATGGTTTGATTTGCCGCCGTTTGATTCTCTGTCCTGCTGTTCATGTCCTCCAGAATCGCTTTGCCGGCGCTCCCATCCAGCTTCGTGGGAGCTGCCAGGCAGACTGCTGCCAGGAGCAGGAAAGCCAATGAGTATATCAACAGATTTTTCATATCAACATCTCCATAGCAAGAGCCTCCTCTGCGGTATTAAGCATTCGGCAGGGCTTATTCCGCCCTCAGTGCCTCTATGGGGTCGAGCTTTGCCGCTTTGTTCGCCGGATAAAAGCCGGCAATGGTGGTGGTGAGAACGCCAAACAGTACCCCCAAGATGATCGATTGGGGGGTTATGGACGAAGGCAGCCCGGCGATAGAGCCGATGAGATAAGAGACAGCTACTCCCAGTATGATGCCGATGATGCTTGAGACCGCCCCCAGGACACCCGCCTCCAGCAGGTACTGCCTGCGAATGTCCTCCACCGTCGCCCCCAGGGCGAGCATGGTCCCGATCTCCCGGATCCTCTCTTTCACCGTGAGCATCATCACATTGGCAATGCCGATCCCTCCCACCAGCAGGGATATGGCTCCAATTCCCGCCAGGGCATACTTGATCATGGAGAGGGTGCTCATCAGGGTGCTGAGCATATCCCGAGCAGTGGTGGCATCATAGGCCTCGTCCTTATGGTAGCGGCGCAGGTCGTTCATGATCCGCTCGATTATCGAGTCCGCCTGATCGGGGTTGTAGACGGTTACCTGAAAGTTATCGTAGTAGTAGTTCTCCTCGCCCAATAACTCATCCATGGCCTTATGGGTGATATACATGCCATTGTCCGCGCCGCCCCCCATACCGCCGCCAAAGCCCGTCTCCTCCTCTTCCTGCAGCACTCCCACCACAGTGAAGTCCATGGGCCGATCCTTATAGTACAGCCGGATCTTGTTTCCCGGAGTGACCTTCATGCGAAACATCTCCTGGGAGATGCCGTTGCCGATCACGATCGACTTA
>JAXDAR010000188.1:0-3904 GCA_034679645.1 Methanothrix sp.
ACCGCTATATCATTCCGCTAAATTTCTCATCACCTTCACCTCCGCCTTCACCGGTACGGGATAGAGCATCTGGGAACCTATTCTCTCCATGATCTCCTTCAGCCTTGCTGCATACTCCTCCGCTCGACCCTCCGGAACCTCCAGGATGATCTCATCGTGAATGGAGTCGACTATCCTCGCCTCCTCACTTGATAGCTTCTCATAGACCTCGGCCATCACCAGCTTGATCAGATCAGCGCCCGTCCCCTGGCAGGGAGTATTGTACATCTGAAACTTGCTGGCAGTGATCCCCGCCCCAAAACGCGGCCAGATCCGCCTCCGCCCAAGAACTGTCCTGGTGGCTGTCAAAGGCATAGAGAAGAATCCCCGCACGCAGTTATGGAAGTAGTGCTGCGCAGTGTAGCTCATCTCGGATAGCTGCATCCTCTGCCACTCTCTTATTCCCGGATAGCTGGAGAAGAACTTCTCCATGCGCTCTTCCGCCTCATCCAGAGGGATGAATTCGCCATAGTCGGAGAGGATGCGCCACTGCAGTGTCCTGGCCGATCCTCCATAGATGAAGAGGAAGTTCATGGCCTTGGCCGCCTGCCTCTGCGAATCCGTCACCTCTTCCAGGGGAGTTCCGCTGATCCGGGAGGCAGTCAGGCGGTGCAGGTCGACGCCGTTTATGAAGGCCTGCTGCATCGCCTCGTCACCGGAAAGGCGGGCCATTATGACTAGCTCTATATTGGATAAGTCGGCCTTGACATACCTCTTTCCTGCCGCCGGACGAAACAGCCTCCTGATATTCGGGGCATTCTCTCCCCGGCGGGGGATCTGCTGAGCATTGGGATGGCGGGAGCTGATCCGTCCGGTTGAGGCGGGAATCTGGAAGTACTGAGGGTGAACCCGGCCATCCAGAGGATGAACCCTCTCCAGCCATTTGTTCAGAAACAGCAGATTGTAGGAGAGGTGCCTGTAGCGCATAAGAGCCTCGGCGAAGGCGCAGCCTGCAGCGGCAAGACTTCTCAGTACCTCGGCTTTGGTGCTGGCAGGTCTGTAGCCCCTCTTTGCCAGAAAGGCCAGCACATCCTCTTGCCGGTCTGGATTCAGATAATAGCTGAGCCTCTTGCCGTCAAATGAGACGGTGACAAATCCCGTCCTCTCCGTCTCATCCTGCATCCTCCCAACCAGATCGAAGACTTCAATCTCCTCCTGGGCGAGGAGCTCCTTTGCTCCAGAGGTGTCCAGACCAATCCCCGATATCTCCATCTCCGCCAGGGCACAGGCCGCCCGGAACTCCAGTTCAGCCACCCTTGTCAAATCGTTTTTGGCTATCAGCTCTGCCAGGATATCATGAAGCGGCAAAAGCGTAGCTGCTTCCTGGGCAGAACTTCCCTCTTTATCCAGAATTATGCCCAGATGCCTTTCCGCCAGGGAGGCCAGGCTGTGATCGACAAGCCTCTTCGCCCAGGGATTTTTTTGATTGCCGGAAGGGGTCAGATAGTAGTACCCGGACCAGCAGATCTGGGAGGCGAGCATGAGGTCGAAGGTGCGGCAGAATTTCAGCTTTCGAGCCGCTCTTGCCCTGATGAATGAGATAATGGATTTCGAGTCGTACAGAACCTTTGTGATCCTCCCGTTCTCCAGCAGCCCGGCCAGGTCACTGAGGACTCTCTCCATAATCACAGGTCGGTCAGCAATATCGGCCATATAGACTGAGCTGTTGCTGGGATCATTGGGAAGGGCGAGAAAAATTCTCTGGATCCTGTGGCTCAGAGGATCAGGGCCGGTGGCAACGAAATTCAGGCCAAAGTATCCCGCACGTTCTATCTCTTCCAATACGGATTCCCATCCAGCCAGAGACTGAACTGTTGTGAGGGAATGGAGCTTGAGGCGATCTATCATATCAACCAATAATTGTGATGAAGAACTTCTAAAAACTTTCTGAAGATCTGCAAGGAGAACATTTTATCCCGGGACGGTGTTGGTGGCAGCGCATGGCCAGAAGTGGCAGGTGGGCCGGGTGGTGGATGTGACCCTGGGGGCGGAACAGTAGGAGTGATGCAGCTTGATTTGCGGGCAAGCTCACAGTTCAACCGGGCCCGCCTGGAGAATATTACCCTTTTTATAGGCCGGTCGGGCCAGGTTAGATGCTATTGTTCCTTTCTCCAGAAGATCCTTAATATCAAATAGTATGAAATTATATAATTACATTTCATGCCCACAGGAGAATGGATGAGAGGGGCATTTCTACTGAGGATTTGGTTAATTTGATATTGGATGGAAGTATAATAGAGGACTATCCCGACAGCAGGCCGTGCCCCTCTGCACTTATCGCTGGCAGAGCTGGCTGGCGATATTGTCATGCCGTGGTTGCTCTATGCGAAAACCATTTACGAATAATCACAGTCTACTGGCCGGAGGATGGAGAATGGAAAGACAATATGACGAGAAGAATGAGTTGATTCCTGATATCTGCAACTGCGGTGGAGGAAGATTGCATCGGGGGAGGACAGAGTATCTTACCAGGGTTGATGATGGTGTATTAGTAATCAAGAATGTACCCGCTCTTATATGCGATATCTGTGATGAGGCTTATCTGACACCAGAAACTTCTAGAGAGATCGACAAGATTGTCAAGGATTTTCGTGAAGGAAGGCTTCTGGCAAAACCAATTGCAGCAGGTGAGGTCGAACTTAAAATGAAAGAGGTTGCCTGATTAGAAATGAAGTACGTGTTTAGCTCTCACTTGGTTTTTGATATTTTCCCACCATGCCAAAATAGATTAGGGCAGAAAAATTAAGTAATATTATGCCAATAATCTTTTATTGAGACTATGGACCAATCAGAGATTATTCGGCAACTTCAAGCTCAAAATGAGCAATTAAGACTTGAGATTGAATTGCTCAAGGCCAGGATCCGTGAGCTAGAAGCCCGTTTAGCTCAATATGAAAATGCCCATACTCCGCCAAGCCTGAGACGTGGCCGCAATCGTAAAAATGATAAGACCAACAAGGGAAAGCCCGGCCAAAAAGCCGGGCATAAGGGTATAACCAGACCCTCAGCTATCCCGGATAGCCAGATTGAGGTTACAGCCGATCGATGTCCGGATTGCGGAGCAAAGCTTGCCCTTCCTTTTCGATTTGAGTCTAAGATTATCGAGGAAATTCCCGAACCACAGCCTGTCATAGTCACTGAATACAAAATAGCCCATTACGTTTGTCCATGTTGTCGGAAAGAAGTGGTTGCATGCGATCCAAATTGCCCAGATGAAGGCAAATTTGGAAATAACGTTATTGCGCAGGCAACGCTGATGAGATATGAGGATAGGTTGCCTCACAGAAAGATCCAGGATGCTCTGAAGAGAATGCATGGCCTATTATTAAGCCCTGCCACGATATTTGATCTGACTCGTCGCGCTGGCGAAGCAGTTAGGCCGGAATACGATGCCATCTTGGAAAGGATTCGTCGTGCTCCGATTCTTTACGTAGATGAGACGGGAATTCATGTTCAGGGAGAAAAGCATTGGATCTGGACGTTTACTACGCCGTCTGAGACCTTTTTTGTCATTCGAAAGAGTCGAGGAACGAATGTCTTGATGGAAGTCCTGACGCGGAAGTTCAAGGGTATAATTGTATGCGACGGATGGAAACCGTATACTAGATTCACAAAAAGGTTGCAGCGATGTTGGGCGCATCTACTTCGAGAATCAAAAGACCTTTCTGAGACGTTTGATGAAGCGGTTCCTTTGCATGAAGCACTCAAAGGGCTCTATGAATCGCTGAACAAGTCTCCAGAATGTGATCCTCCGCCAGAGGTGAGAATAAATATCTGGCAATCGGCGCGGGAAATGCTGCAGCATTGGATCGACAGAGAGCACTTGGAAATGAAGGTCCAGAAATTCATCGGCAAAATCAGCAAT
>JAXDAR010000189.1:0-23754 GCA_034679645.1 Methanothrix sp.
CGTTTGATGGACTTAAGCCCGCCCTAAACTGCAGCCTTTCGTCTTTATGTTATGTATTTATCACATAGGAGTATTTGAATGTTTTGTATTTCTAACATCATATTCATAACGTGGTCATATTTGCCAACCACTTTCAATGATTCTTAAGTGGCAATTTTGCTGAAAAAAGGACGTTAATCACATCCAGCAAGCGGAAAAATCCTACTACCAGAACCAAAGCGATTTATAGATCGAGCCCCAAGTGAGTCAACGATTATTATGGCTGAATTAACAGGTACTCCGGGAAAAATTGAGCTTAAATTCCGCTCAGGCAAAGGGATTGAGGAGTTTGAGCAGAAGTTTGCTCTCACCAACTCCGATACGGCTGCCTTTCTAAGAGGTCTTGCGGCAGAGATCGAGGCGGGCGGAGAGGTATCAGTAAAATATGGCAGCATTAATATTTCTATCATTCCCGAGCCCCCGGTCAAGGTTGAGATAGAGTGTGAGAAGGATGAACTGGAGATCGAGATAAAGCTCAAGGCAAAGAAAGAAGAAAAAGAAGAAAAAGAGGAAGAAGAGAATAAGAAATCAGCCACAGAATAGGCTGAGAATACTTTTTTTCATCATAAAAAATTCTAAGGGCCTACCTCAAACCGGCCCCACCTTTATCTCATTCATCCCGTACTGAGCAGCCTTCGATCCCCGGCCCGCCCTGGTCTTCATATTCATGCTCTGGCTGACCTGGTTGCCGTTGGGATCCATGGCCTGACCGACATTGCTTCCCATCTGGTTCACCGGTGAATTGCTTCTGCCCATCAGCACCATTCCCGCCATCTGCTGGTTGACCTGGTTGTAGGAGCCGGAGATATAGGCGGTGTTGCTCATGGTCTGGTTGGTATCGGCATAGGTCTGGGCATAGGAAAGCAGTCCCTGCATCAGAGTATTTCCGTCTCCGGTGATGGATCCGGTGTTCCAGCCATTCTGAAATATATTCTGTCCGAAAGCGGCCTGAGAGACCTTCTGGCTGGCGGAGTTGTTATCTCCCAGAACCGCCAGGGCATTGGCACCGCTCTGGGTGATGGATGATCCGCAGGCCTGCTGGGCTACACCCTGGCGGACAGCATTATTGTCCCCCACCACCACCGCGGCATTGGCACCGCTCTGAGTAATCTGGCTGCCGTATGCGCTCTGGCTCACGCCCTGACTGATATAATTATTGTTCCCCTTTACCACTGCGGCATTGGCTGCACTCTGGCTGATCTGGCCGCCGCTGGAGGTCATGCTAATTACCTGCTTTACTGTGTTTCCGGCAGATGCTGCCGATACCATCAAGAGCAGCACCGCTATAGTTGCCACTAGCTTTCTCATTTCAGTCTACCCCACTCAAACATACTGCATTCAGATTCCGATAGCTAATTGTCCAGATAGATACCTTTCCGGATAGCTACCTGTCCGGATCGGGCAGAAGACGGGAGGGATATAGCCCCCGCCCGATCCATGCGGCATTTATATCCCCACTCACTTTGCCGCCAGATCCACATCTCCCCGGAGAGATAAAGCTCTATTTTTCATGTTAAGCTGATATTGGATTGATCTGAGAAAAAGCTCCAGCACATATGAGCCGATCTGGTCTGGATCCAGAAGAAAATAAGAGATCTCGCTTTGCAGTGGGATGAACGATGTCGCGGGGTGAGATCGCTCACCAGGTCAATCGGTCCACGGGTGGATAGACAGCTAAGATGAATAAAAAAATTGGATGAAGCCCGGGATCTCCAGGCTTCAGATCCGCGCGAAAATCTGCATTGCATCCTCTGTCTTTTTCAAAGAGAGAAGAACATGCATCTTGCTGATCAGGGCGGGAGAGTAGGCGGGATCGATCTTTAGGGCCTCATCATACTCTTTTTGGGCCTCCACATACCTTCCATCCGCCTGCAGGGCCACTCCCCCGGCTAAGTACGCCTGCTTGAAATTGGGGTCAACCTCCAGGGTTTGGTCAAAAAGGGCTAATGCATCTTCATATTTGCCCAGGATCATCTGAGATACTCCCTTCCGGTAAAGGGCCTCTTTATACTTCGGGTCCAGAGCCAGAGAACCATCGTATTTGGCCAATGATTCCTCATACATGCCCTGCAGCTGAAGGAGATTGCCCTCCCGATACCAGTAATATTTGCTCTGATTATCCAGCTCCGTGGCTTTTGCAGCAGCAATCGATGCATTGGAATAGTCCTTCGCCGCCATGTATGACTCTGCTACGCCCGACCAGGCAGCCACCTTGTTTCCGTCCAGCTGCAGGGCAGCGACATAGGATTGAATGGATCCATTGTAGTTCTTAAGAGCCCTCTCTGCATCTGCTTTATGGACCCAGGCATCTATGTATGCGGGATCCTGGGCCACCGCCTGATCGAAATAGGCCAGAGCATCGGTATAATTCTTGGTTGCATAGAGCTGGGAGCCCTTCCAGTCGAAGTATTCCGTCTCTTCAGCAGCGCAAATGCCACCCAATATAGCCAAACACATCATAATGCTAAACAGCTTCACGATTTTAACCTCCACATTTCGCCTCTATAATCACAATCCGTTTCATCCGGTTTTATCTTCATTAAATACGAGCAACATAGTTAAAAAATTTTGCGGTTGTTGAGCGGACGTGAGCGGTGATCCGGCCATTTAGAGCAGAATGTGTTCGATATATTGCAAAATAATATATTATATGATATAGATGTCATGCCGAGGCAATTGATAATTGATCTTGCCCCACCCAAAGGCCTTCTTATGCCCTATCTGCCTCTTCGCCCTCGATGAGATTGCGTAATATCAGCTCATTTTTGCAGGCTACCGCCACATCATTGTTCTGCAGATAGACCATCCTGGGAGTCCACCGCAATAAGACGGATGCGTCAGATGAGAATATTATTCCTCCCTCCGCCACTCCGGCAATCATGGGAAGATCCTTTCTGAAGGCTACCACTCTGCGAGCATCAAGCGAGATCGCCAGCACTGCAAAGCAGCCTTCAAGCCTTCTGAATGCATCCATGCAGGCGTAAATGAATCTCTTGCCCCCCTCCAGCCCCTCTTCTATCAGATGAGCGATCACTTCAGAGTCAGTGCTGCTGGAAAAGACATGGCCTCTGGAGATGAGTTCCTCTTTCAACTCCCAGTGGTTCTCAATGGTGCCATTGTGAACGATGGCCACTCTATTTTTGCAGTCGGTGTGGGGGTGAGCATTTGCCAGGCAAATACGGCCATGTGTGGCCCTCCTGGTATGGGCTATGCCGATATTTCCCTGGAAATCCTTCAGGCGGTCACCATCAAATGCACCATTCATCCTTCCAACAGATTTTGAGATACACAACTGATCAGATAAAGTAGCGATGCCCAGAGAATCGTAATCTATCGACTCCAGATTCTTGAGGCCCTGCAGCAAGATGGGCTTGGCTTCTTCCTTGCCGATGTAACCAACTATCCCGACCATTCCCAGCCATCCGAGAGTAGTTTTTTTTATTTTTATTTTTTTGCTTCTTTGCTTTTTATATATCTACTCGAATACCATTTACTAATTTCATTGACAAGCCATGGAGCGGATCATTCCATGGTTTGAATTTTCTCCTAGAGGGGATTTAATCCCTTCGCCTCAATCTGGATACCGAACAGGCACCACCTTTCTGTTCAACTCATTCCAGATCTATTATCTCTTCTAATTATTTAATTTTGTTGCTTGCTCATCGGCAGATATTTCTCGTCCCCCACAGTATCAAGGAATTCCGTATATTGGCCGGTTGCCCTGCAAACGACATATAACCGTCGCAACCCGTGGAAATAAATATTAATAGCTACATTTATATCTGCACAAATCCGATCTCAGATTTGGGCTTCGCGCACGGTCATCTGTGCTCGGCGACGATACTCATGCCCAGAGCCTTCTCGGGCGGTGCAGAATAGACTATGTAGGCATTATCTCGCGATCTGAAAAAGAGTTATGCAAGCTGGGGCTTGCTGATCATACCCACAAGATCAGACCATCACCTGCTCCTTGAGGATATAGCGGATGAGATCTTCGGAGAGCTTTGTCTCCCTCTGCAGCTTTTTCACAGTCTCCTCAATGCTGTTGCCCTCCGACATTAGAGTGGAGATCCGAGCTACCACCCGTTCTCCAATAGCATAATACTCATCGATGTCCTTCCTGTGACCCCAAACATCTCCCTTCAAGAGTTGAACTCCCTGAATCTCCAGGAATTGCTGAGCAGCCCTGGATAGGGTCTCATGGTAGGATGGAGGTATCTGAACCGCTCGCAGACGGGGGCATGACTGCACCAGATTCATTACATCCATATTGGAGGCCCTGAAGGCCAGATGAACCAGCTGCTCATTCCTGTTTAGATCGGTGATCTCTTTCTTTGAACTAACAACCCTCAGCTTCATGATACTCACCAATGCTCTTAAAATATTTATAGATAATGGTAATCATAGTACTCCTTAATTAGATATACTGATATCAGAAATTGAATCAAAGAAATATTTATGCACTGGCTTAGATTAGTTCAAATACTCCCATATTAATGTTAAATAATTCAATTTGTTTTTGTGATAAGTAAAAATTTATATTTTTAGAGCTAGCATTTGCCCGGACAGGGCTAACAGGCCAATCGATTAGAAAGAGATGCCAGGAGTGCTCAGAGGTGCAGAGAGCGAAAAGAAGCAATAGCTGCAGAGCAGTTTCTCAATATATTCCCCGCCAGCTCCTGGCTTGGCCAGGACCCCAGTCCGCAGTCCGGACCGGTGGCAATCAGCCTCTCCCCAAACTGGGAGTAGGCTTCATCCAGCCTCTTCTTCATAACCAGAGGCGATTCCTGAGCGAGGATCTCCCTCTCCAGACGGGGCAGGTCCTCCCAGAGGTTGAGCCCATATTTATCATTGAGCCGGGCGGAAAGGGCGAGAATGTCGGTGCGGGCGATTCCCGCTCTCAGATAGGTGCCGGTATCCTCCAGCACATCTCTCTGCACCAACTTCAGATAGTCCGGATGAGCGGCGGACTCAACGCCCAGTATGTCTATGCCTGACACGCGGGCGCAAAGCCCGGCATAAAGGGGTGAATGCAGGTGCATCTCACAGTGCATCCCCCGGCAAGGGCGGCTGGCAATCTCCAGGGCCTCCCGGATCTCATCCTCAGAGAAGATGATATTGGAGTTCAAACCCAGGCTGGGCTCGTCCAGGGAGGCGACCGCCATCTTCCCCTCCTGCCTTGCATAATCCAGGAACCTGGAGATGCTCTCCGCCAGGGTATAGAGGATATCAGTGTAGCCCGTGGCTCCAAAAGCGGATATGTACAGCTCTACCGGCCCGGTGACGCAGACCCGCACCTTCTGGCCGGCAGGGACGGCCTCCAGCTCCAGGATCTTCGCCTCATCTCTTTTGATCAAAAAGGGGCTTTCCGTCATCTCCGGATCCTGAATGGGGTCCATGAACATGCGAATCATATCCCGGAGCTGGGGGTAGGTGGGAATCTCCACCCCGGCACGGATCTTCTCCGCCAGAACCTGGCCTACGAGCTGCAGATACTGATCCCTGCCCAGGCCATCCAGCCTGATTCCCCTGGGCAGGGGATAGCTTCCGATATCATCGAAGAATATTCCTGATAGCCTGCCCTTCTGGGACTCCTTTTGCATCCCTTTATTCATATCTTCATCCCATTATCCATCCCCATCTGTCAATGGTCAGAAAAAGTTCTTAAGATAGTCCTTCAGGGACGAATAGCTCCCATCCATCTTCAGGTAGTGCTCTTCCTTCTCGTCCAGGCTGGACATGGCTGCAGGTAATGGGGGATTCACCCCGGTGAGGCGCACGATCTCATCCGGGAACTTGGCAGGATCTGCCGTCTCCAGAGAGACCGCCGGGCTCCAGTCCCCGAACTCTTTCAGATACCTCATCAGCCCCGCCCATCCCACCGCCCCATGGGGCTCCAGGAGGACTCTGTGCTGAGAGTATGCATCTCGAATGGTCTGGCGAGTCTCCTCATCGCTGATGGATACGGCATATATCTCCTCGCGCATGAGGGAGAGGTCCGGCTGTCCGGTCACCAGGCCGGTCTCATCCATCTGGCCGCCATAAAGGGAGAACAGCCGGGCCAGGTTGCTGGGATGGCCGACGTTCATGGCATTGGAGATGCAGTTCTTGCTTGGCCGGATGGGCTCGTAGATACCGGTCTCCATAAATTTGGGGAACTCATCATTCTCATTGGTGGCTGCTACGAACTTCTTGACCGGAAGGCCCATCTTCAGGGCGATCAGACCGCCCATCAGGTCCCCAAAGTTGCCGCTGGGAACAGAGAAGACCACCTTCTCCCCGCCAGGGGCAACGCGGGAATGAGCATAGAAGTAGTAGACCGCCTGGGGCAGCAGCCGGCCCACATTTATGGAGTTGGCCGAAGAGAGCGAGAGCCCCGCGAGATCCGGATCGGCAAAAGCTTGCTTGACCAGGGCCTGACAGTCATCGAACTTGCCCGCCACGGCCAAAGGATATATGTTCTTTCCTAAAGTGGTCATCTGACGGCGCTGCCTCTCTGTGACCTCTTTTTCCGGAAAGAGCACCACCACTTTGATATTATCCAGGCCATAAAATGCGTGCGCTACTGCAGAGCCGGTATCCCCGGAAGTGGCGGTTAAAATTATTATGCTCTTGCCTTCTTCTTTGAGGAAGTATTGGATCAGCCTGCCCATCAGCCGGGCGGCAAAGTCCTTGAATGAACAGGTCGGACCGCGATCCAGCCGGAGGAGGTATTTGCCGTCGTATACCCGCTCCAGAGGAACCTCATAGCTGTAGGCGTCCTTTAGCATATCCACCAGAGCAGATTCTGCTACCAGGTCGGCCAGATATGGTTTAATGACCTGGTAGGCGATCTGGTGATAGCTCATCTGAGGAAAATCCCGGATGGTTTCCTGGGAGAGGGGGGGAAACTTCTCAGGCATGTAAAGCCCCCTGTCCGGAGCCTGGCCGGCGAGGAGGGCTCCTTTGAAGTCCACCCGCTCAGGGTGGCCATTGGTGCTGAAGAATTTGATCAGAGACATAGTCCCTCCAGTTATGGATGGCCTCCTTTTAAGCCTTCGCCATTTTGGACCATTTTTGGACCTTTCTGGGCGAATTGCCAGGAGCCGGAATTATGTATCAAGCTCCCGTTCTTTCGCAGTAGTCCACCAGTGCCAGCAGGATGTCGGTGTCCTTGAGCATTCCCATCAGCTTGCGGCTAGCTCTGACCACCGGCATCTGATCGATCCGGTTCTTGCGCATCACTGCAGCGCAGTCGCTCACCTTGTCCGTCTTGAAGGCCGTCTTTGGCGGAACCATCGCCTCGCGGACGGGGATATCGCGCAGCTTTATCCTGGAGACGGTGTAATATTTATTGATAGTCTGCATCACCCGATCCCACATCCAGGCGTCCTCGCCTCCGTCTGCAGACATATCGGTCTTCTCCACCGACTCCTCAATTACGCTGGCCTTGATCAGGTCCCGGTCGGAGATCATGCCTACAAGCTTCAGTTCGGTATCGATGACAGGACAGGCCTCGACCGCGGCAAATTCCATGATCGATCCTGCCACCGGAAGAGGCATCTCGCTCCAGAGGACTGCGGTCTCCTTCTCCAGGTAGGGCTCGATGCTCTCCGTTATCTCCATATCCTCAGCCACCCGGACGATGTCCGCGACAGTGATTATCCCCACCAGCTCTTTGCCCTCCACCACCGGCAGCCTCCTGATCTTATGCTGGACCAGAAGCTTTGAAGCCTCCACGATGCTCCTTTCCGGGCCTATCACCACCGGATCACGGGTCATAAGCAGAGCAGTCTGATCCTCCTCCCGGTTGCGGAGCAGATCAGAGCGGGTGATAATTCCCACCACTTCACCCTTTTTCACCACCGGTAGGCCTGATACCTTCCGGTCCTGCAGGGTCTTCAAAACGTCGTCCCTGTTTCCGGGAATCTCGGCATAGGCGACCTCCCGGACCATCACATCCCTGACTAGAATGCTCAAGATTCTTCCCTCGGGACAGTCAAGACAGGGATCCTGGAGTTGCGTACCACCTTTTCAGCCACGCTTCCCAGGAGGAACTTATCCAGGCCCGTGCGACCCACAGCGCCCACGATGATCACATCCATTCCACTTTTTTTCGCATAGCGAATGATCTCATCACTGGGATTGCCCTCCACCACCGCACCCTCGAATTCCACGCCCCTCTTCTCCGCCAGCTCCTGCACCTGCTTTAATGCATCCTTTCCCTCTTTAAGCAAAAGTTCCTTGATGCTGAACAGCAGCATATCATCGGGCAGATGAGCCGTCCTTTGCGTGTCTGCCACATAGATGGCATAGACCTTTCCGCCCGAGATCCTTGCCAGCTCCACTGCCACTTTCGCCGCTCTCAATCCGTGCTCCGATCCATCGGTTGCCGCCAGAATCTTCTCGAACATGATCCACCTCTAAAATTAAATCTAGAATATAGCCAATTCTAGAATATCGCTAATATATCAGTCGGCTCGGCTCTTCGCACAATGCTATGGAGAGGATGAACCGATCCCCAGAGGTTGTCTGAGTCTCTGTTGATGACCATCACCCTGGCCTCTTTTCCCTCCCGGATGGATCCGAGCTTCTGATCAAGTCCCATTATTTTAGCGCCATTTAGAGTGCACATCTTAAATACCTGTCTATCATCATGCAGCAAAGCCCTGCTTATCAGATGCATCTCCGCGAACATATCCGGAGAGTTGAGCATCACATTATCTGTTCCAACTCCCACCACTATCCCCAACTCCACCATCTTTTTCACATTGGGCAGACCTGATCCAGTGACAAGGTTGGAGCGGGGACAGATAACCAGGGGAATTCCTGCCCTGGCCACCGATCTGAGGTCGGATTCCTCTGCTCTGCACATATGCACCAGTTGATCGGGAAAAAGGGAGACAGCGTCCCGTATATCGTCTCTTGCCGCCTCACCGGCATGAATGGCCAGAGCCATTCCCGCCCGCCTGGCTTCCTGTACCATCCTCTGCAATGCAGGGGGATCATGATCCCTGGTGCTGCTTATCCCCAGGCCATAGCAGCCCTCCGGGACTGCTGTCTCTCCCGGCAGGGGCCGGCCAAAGAGGCGCATGAGGAGGGACATGTTCCCTGCGGCCTCCTCCAGCATCCTGATTCCCTCCGCCCCACCCTCGCGGAAGTCGGCAAAGGCATAGGTCCCCGAAGCTACCATCTGGGCCAGGCTTCTTCTCATCCCCTCGATTAGTCGATCGCGCGGCGTGCTGGCCAAAAGAGCCATCTTCAGGCCTCCTGGGCCGACGAGCTGTGAGAGGGGCAAAAATGGCGGGTCCTTGAATGCCGAGTCGCCCAGATGAAGGTGAGAATTGACGAAACGGGGGCAGACAAAACCCTCAAAATCGGCGTCCACCCTACCGGTGCCTGCTTCTTTGATGATTCCGTCCCGGATGCTGATGTAGCCCTCAAGAAGCTGAAAATCATCTCCGTAGACGATGGTTCCCTGGAGGAGGACCTCATCCCGTCTTGGACCGTCGGGCGCGGTTATTTTCGGCATGACTCCCCTTTGACCTGGCTGCGGATTCATTGCTATAGATGGATGGCTGCAGATTGCTATGAATATATGACGAGGCAATCTATTTAGCTTCTCCTGGCAGAACGGACGGGAAGAATAAGATTACGGCGACAATAAAACGGCGGAGATCATTTGAGACGGCCCTTTGTATTCATAAACAGCGCCATGAGCGCGGACGGTAAGATCAGCTCAATCGATCGCAAACAGATAAGGATCTCGGGAAAAGAGGACCTGATGAGGGTGGACGAGCTGCGAGCCTCATGCGATGCCATCATGGTGGGAGTGGGAACGATTCTGGCGGACGATCCCGGATTGAGGATTAAATCCAGGACCCTGCGGGAGAGGAGAAAGGAGATGGGGCTGACGGGAGAGGCGCTGCGAATCGTGGCCGACAGCAATGCTCGAACGCCGGCCAATGCAAAGGTCCTCGGACCGGGGTGCTTGATTGCCGTCTCACATTCTGCTCCGGAGGAAAGGAAAGAGAAGCTTCGAGCAAGCTGCGAGATGATCGAATGCGGCACTGAGGTGGTGGACCTCTCCGGGCTCATGGAAAAGCTGTATGACCGTGGCATTAAACGCCTTATGGTGGAGGGTGGCGCCCGTCTCAACTGGTCGCTTATAGAGCATGGCCTGGTCGATGAGATCTACGTTTTCATCGGAGGCATGATCATAGGGGGAGAGAGGGCCCCCAGCCTGGTGGATGGCTCTGGATTTCACAGCTCCTTTCCCAGGCTCAGCCTCCAGTCCCTCCAGAAGATGGATGATGGCATTCTGCTCCAGTGGAGCTTCGAGGGCAACCGTTCCGAAAGATAGCAGGTTCTTTGCCTCTTTTCTACGGATGACCTGAGGCCACTATCTTTTTTGCGGCTCTGTCTCTGTGGAGAAATCGAGATGCTTAGGCCTCAGCATAAATGCACAGAGGAAAATTCTTTGCCTGAAATCCCCATACAATTCTATAACAATTTATGCTGAAATATAATTTCCTGATCTGAGATCAAAAGACATTTATACTAATAGACATCAATGATAAATACGGAATTTAGGCACTTAGAAATACAAATTGCATTTATGGAATAATCCATATTTGGAATCGATACCAATATCCTTGGGCTTGAGAAAAATTGCCGTTAAAGCAGGGAATATTGTGAAAAATATACAGCATGCTAAAATATCAAATAAGAAGGCAGTGTCATGAGTCCCCAAGCGCCATTCTTGAATGTCAGCAGTTTCGTTTCAGAAGAAGAACCTGTTGCCCATGAGGTATTCGAGACTTCATCTCCTCCAATAAGCCCTTTCTTGCGCATTTATGAAGAAGAAGATGGAGGCCAGAGCAGCGCCGAGAATGAAGAATATGCAGCATTTCTTAACAATCTATATGATGAGGAGTTAGATGAAGCATTGTTCGAGCTGGCTGGCGAAGCTAGAGATCTTTATGAAACCCAAATAATGAATGAGGTAGAAGGCTTCGGCACGGATAGCCGGGGAGCAGAAAGACTTCTTGAGCAGCATTTCGCCCCACTCGCCAGAGAGATTGAAGAGAAGATCGGAGACCTGGCAAAGGAGCTTGGTCCAAGGGATATCCGCAGCATCGCAGATACTGAAATTGATATGCTTATGGGCCGATATGAAGCCACGGGAGAGCTCAGTCCGAGCTTTGAAAATTTTTTTGGCAAAGTATTCAAAGCAGTGAAAAAAGTGGCTAAAGGCGCTGTAGATCTGGCCAAGAAGGGAATCAGCGCCGCCGCTAAACTGGGCCTCGGACCTGTCCTTAATAAGCTAAAGGCACTGATCAAACCGCTTCTTGATCGAGTGATCAAATTTGCCATGGGGAAGCTTCCTGCCTGGGCTCAACCAATGGCGAAGAAGCTGGCCGAACGCATTCCCTCATTGAAAGAGCTTGAGGTCAGCTACGAATTCGATCAGGAAAGCGATGCTGGCGGGGATATCACAGAGATTCAACTGGAGTTCGATCGAGAGATGGCCAACCTCCTCTTCGCCCCAGGAGAGGTAGAGATGGATCTGGAGTTGGCAGAGATACTCACAGAGGCTAAGGCAGCGGAGGGTGATCCCATTGCAGAGCTTGAGCACGCCCGCGTTCAGTTCATAGATGGGATCGGCCAACTGGAAGAGGGCGAAGATCCCGCACCGTATATAGAGAGGTTCATCCCTGCGATTTTGCCTGCACTGAAGCTGGGAATCAAGCTTGCCGGTCGACCGAAGGTGGTGGGATTCCTGGCCAATTATCTAAACAATTTGCTGGTCAAGAAGATAGTTGGCCAGAAGTATGGCCCCATGCTCTCCAAGGCAATTGTAGACGCTGGTCTGCGTCTCATTCATCTGGAGGCTACAGCAGAGGATGAATCTCTGGCAGCCGGCTCCGCAGTTGCTGCCACTGTTGAGGATACTGTAGGCCGGATTGCAGCCCTTCCTGAATATATACTGGACGACCCGGAACTTCTGGAGGGTTTTGTCCTGGAGGCCATTGAGGATGCAGCCGCTGCCAATCTTCCACCAATCCTGTCCGAGGAGGCCTACCGCATGCGCCCCAATCTCAGGGAATCCCGAAAGCTAAGGGGTACATGGATTGGACGGCCCCTGCGAGGTGGCAGAAGATGCTATAAAAAATATAGCCGGATCATTCGAACCAGGATCTCTCCCCATAAGGCTATGGCAGTCAAAAGCTTCGGAGGGGTGCCTTTAGCTGAATTTCTGGATGAGCAGCTCGGAATATCTCCCGGAGAAGAGCTGGAGGCAGAGATGCACCTCTTTGAGAGCGTACCGGGAACGACGCTCTCAGAGGTGGCACTGATGGAAGCGGACACTCCAGGGCTTGGATCTGCAGAAGCTTATACCCAGCTTCATCCTCTGACTATGGAAGCAGCCGGCATCCTCCTCGGGGAGCCAGGTCTGGGGCGCGAGGTAGATCCGCGTTACCTGGCCAATCATTATACTACAAAGGCTGGACAGCGTTTCTATTGTCTGGGTGTTAGGGGGAAGCGGCCTATCAGGACAGTTGATCTTAGCGGAAAGGCCAGGATGCGGCGAATGAGCAAAGTGAACATTGACCTGGACTTCCGCAATAACCAGATCAGGATTTACCTGTATCTTAGTGAGATTCGGGCTCAAAATATATCGGTGAAGCTGCGGACACAGACGCATACAGGCACTGTGGCCGCTATCCTGGGAAAGATGCTTGAGCGTGGCATGCGCCGATCTCTCACCAGCGGTTTTGGCCTGAAGATCATCCATGAGTCTGTGACCCCGGGCCAATGGCTTGAAGCGCTGAAGAAACTGCCCTCCCAGGCTCAGACAATTCTCCTGGGACGGATAATGGAGTGGACGCTCAAAGGCCTCCCGGATCAGCTGAAAGCTAATGCACAGCAGTTCATTGCTGCCACAGAGGGGCCGGAAGATGGTGTGACTCTCAAGTTTGTCATCGCTGATCCCCCTGGCTTTGCAGAACTTGGACAGGCGTTGAAGGGCAAGGCGCTATCCCTCACCAGCCTGAAACTATCTGATGGTGCGCCCAATCTTGCATTCAACATTCTCCCTGGGTACAAACATGAATGACGTTACCGCTGCTATAAGGATGCAACTCTCCCGGCAGATTGCCCACTGGACAGTGGCAGTCTCAAGATTGGAAAACCTGGATGACCTGGCCTCACCTGCTGCATGGAACGGCCTGGAGCGATATCTGGGCCTCTCTATCCGCCAGCACCTCATGAGAGTTATCGAGAGGCTCAAGCACCAGACAGTCCTTCTCAGAGCTGCCCTCAACTCTGCCTCCAACAGAAAGGAGATAGAGAGTGTTAGGCGGCTGCTGTTAGCATTTCGCAGGCAGTACCTGAGAGCGGAGACCACCCTTTATTTTTTCGCCGATGCAATCAATACCAGAACAAATCCCACCATCGCCGGGCTTCTAAGAGCCTGTGATTCCATGGCTCAGAGAAGCATGGCCCAGATCCTCGACCAGATCGGCAAACCTGCCCCTGTCGTCCTCACCTATCTGGATAAGGGCCTGGGAGCGTCCATCCTCAAAGCGGGTCTGCGCCTCTGGGATGGAACCGGAGAGAATCCCGTCGCAGTGGTCAAGATCACAATGCATAATCTTCATCGCCCCACATCTCTCATCCATGAGACCGGCCACCAGATGGCCCATATCTCTGGATGGAATGAAGAGCTGGCCTTGGTACTGAGAAGAGAACTACAAGGAGCGCCAGCGGACCTGGGAGAAATCTGGGCAGGCTGGACGACAGAGATTGCCGCTGACGCCTTCGCCTTTGTCCATACTGGCTACGCCAGTGTAGCTGCTTTGCACGATGTTCTGGCCGGAGATGAAGCGGCAGTATTCAGACATCTTCCAGGCGATCCGCATCCGACAGGCTACATCCGTGTGCTTTTAAATGTAGAGATGTGCCGGCAATTTTATGGGGCAGGTCCATGGGACGATCTGGCCCTGGCCTGGACAGAAGAGTATCCTCTGGATAAGGCAGGGGTGGTAATGGAGGAGCTCTTAAGGGCTTCAATTCCTCTGCTGCCGAGCATAGTCAATGCCATACTTCGCCGGCCCATGAGGTCTTTTGGCGGCCGGCCTCTGAGCGCACTGATAGATCCAATGAGAGTGAGCCCGGGGGCACTGGAGGAGATGGAGAACAGGCTCGGACTGGCTCTGTACACATCAATGCACTGGATATGGACGGAATCGCTGCGCCTTTTGGCGCTCAATGGTCTGCGCATATCTATAATGCCCGACAAGGCTCCGGAGCTGCTCAAGCAGCAGGTGGCGTGGATGTCCAGGCTAGGAGGCACATTACAGGTTGCATAATTAATTTGAGGTGATCGAATATGACAAATGAATTTTCAGCACAGGCAGCGTTAGCGCAAAAGGAATATAATTTGATTCAGGATTTGCTGAGGACACCGCTGAGAGAGGATCTGTCCAGCCAGGAGCTCCCCGACCACAGAAGATGGATTGGGGGATGTCTGAAAATAGATCTTCCCGATTTGATTCCCTTAAATCCAGGGACATGTCCAAATGACCTCTGCGTATTGGAGTATGAATCCACTGATCCGAATTACTCAATAAAATATCTAAAAGTCGCTGTCAAGAATCAGGGCACCGCAAATGCGAAGGAATCTAAGATAAAAGTAGCTTTTACACCTAAAGATTCAGGACTGTTGAAGTCAGAGACGATTGTGGCTGTGCCCCAGATTGCACCAGGAGAAACTAAAATTATTAGTGTTAGTTTTGAACAGGCGTACTTATTACAGGGCTTCAGTTTCGAGATATTTGTTAACTCAGATTACAGTGTGAAGGAGTTGGAAATAGAGAACAATCGGGCTTATGGTTGCTGTGGAGCAGATAGAGGAGACATCATCCTTTCGCGAGAAAAAATTTAGATTTACGGGTTAAATATTCCCAGTAGACGAGGTATAAATTATGTTTCGACGTTTTGCAGGTCAAATTCCAGATGGTGCCAAAGCTCTATTCCAATGCCATCCTCTGGAGCTGACAACATTGATGGAGTTGGCGTGGCGATCCCAGCCAGACGATAATGCCAAAGCGGATTTAGGCAGACCGGCTAATAGGAGCAACTTGAAGCCAATACCTGACTTTTGGCTTGAGCAGTTGAGGAAAGCACCGACAATCGAAGGCCTTGCCAGCTTCCAACCCCCGACTGGTGTTGCGGGCGATTCAGGCACGGACACGACTTTGGGCAAAGGCATCAAGTTATCCAATATGGTGAAAGAGCGCCGCACAGTCCTCTGGGATCACCTGATCTACGCCTACATGATTGAGAACACCCGCATCTACGAGATATTCCGGCGGGTAATCTTCGAGTACCTGCATGGGGAGAAGCTGGGAGTTCCCACTCCAGAGGCGCAGCACTGGCTGCGCAATACTGAAGAGTTATTCTACAGGGATACTCCGTCGTTCTTCATCAGCGCCATTGACAGCCACATCCGCCCGGACCTGCGCGGAACCCGGAGGAACGCCTACCACAGAATGTTCGGCATGGACCTAAACCACGGGACCGACGAGGGCCAGCCCTATCCATATGTCAAAGGCAACATTGCCAACAACGAGTTCGTCTCCACCTTCGAGGAGTTCTTGAGGGAGGTGTGGATAGGAATCGAGAACCTCAGGAATACGAGCGGGGCAAATCCCAAAGATGACGCCAAGATCGCTGACCTCGTTGAGAAGCTGCACGACATGCTGACATCGCGCCGGGTGAATGGCAACCTCTCTCGGGAGGAGTTCTTCTTCACCTCGATGATGTCCTGGTTCCACCTCACTGTGGATTTCAACGATTCTCCAATCGTCGCATCGCTGAGGGCAGAAGCGGCAAGCCCCGAGCAGAGGCTCTTCAAGATCGCCCAGATGGTCGGCCTGCCGGCACACGGCCTCTCCAAGAGCTACTTCGATATCGCCGATTCCATATCAAGGGTGCTCATACTGATCGAGACCGGCGCCTACAATACGCCTGAAGCTGCACCTGCTTTCTACAGTGATCCATCTGCGTCTCCTCCCGCTCCGTCCGGAGATCTCCAGAAGGCCATGAAGACCATCATCCGCCACTGGTCGATCATCACCGGGCGCGATATGAAGGCAGGGAAAGTGGCAACAACCTAAAGGGACCATTATCCGGATATATGTGAATTCGCCATGCTGCCAAGAGATTATCAGCGCCGGGGATCGCTCTACAATCCAGAGAGCGAGCCTGAGTCACCCTTCATCAATGAGGAACTCTTCGTAAAGGAAGCTGAGCCCGAGTGGGAAGGGCGCCTGGCATCATTAGAGATGGAGAGCCCTTATCGGAATGCCTTTGAGCAGGGCATGATGATCTCAGGCGAGCCGGAAGAGCTGGAAGAGGAATTCGCTGAGGGAGAACGATGGGATGAGGCAGAGGATTTTGAATTAAAGGCTGAGCCTTATGATGATGCATCATCTGATCATGAAGATAGGCCAGAAGATATCTACGACGAGGTTGAGGATCGGACTGGTTATCGAGAGCCGCCTACCTTTGAAGGCGAACTGAAGGATTCTGGATTCTGGCAGGGTACGCCCGAGCAGATCGCGTTTCGAGACCGGGTCCTCAACGCCCACATCGCCAGGAGTCGGGATCGCTTGGGTGCAGCCAAGCGAGACCTGTCCCCTGAGGAGTTGGATGTTATCTCAGGAACCAACATCAAGATGAGAGCGGATGCCGCAGTGGCCGCGGGCCGACTGCTAAAGGCGGCGAACGCGGATCTGGCCAGGGCTCAGGCTGCTGGGCATGCGGATGCACTGAGGACGGTTCGGCTGAGTGCGACCAGTGGCTACCGGGGCAGTGCCCACCAGAAGAAGCTGTGGCTTGGTTATTTTACGGCCAAAAAAGGCTACTACGATCGTACACAGGCTGCTCGCGAGAAGCTCACCGGCGGCCCGCATTCGGAGAAGGCGGTAACCCATATGCTAACCCCGACCAAGTACGGTGGATTCGGATTGGGTGGAAGGATCGCGGCTCCGGGATACAGCAACCACCAGAGTGGCATTGCCATCGACTTCTGGCAGGTGCGACCGGGTCACGAGGTGGCTAACAGCTCCGACGAGAAGGCACGAGCCAGATGGCGGTCGACGTGGTTTCACCAGTGGCTCAGAGACAACGCGAATGCCTTTGGCTTCTGGCCGATCCCGACTGAAGAGTGGCACTGGGAATACCGTAGTAGATCAGGGACTCTTGCATCTTCCTCTGCTCCAACCTCTCCCGGCCCCGTTATCGCCGTTCCGGCTGCGAAGCCCCCGAGGACATCCCCGCCGTCGGCCGAACTGATTCGCTTTGCGCAACGGGTCCTCAATGCCGCCGAGGGCGAGAACCTCAAGGACGACGGCGATCTTGGACGGCTTACGCGAGCTGCCCTGGAGCGGTTTCGGAATAAATACGGTCTTGGGAAGGGAGGAATGCTGGATGGACCAACCGAATTGGCTCTGGCACAAAGGGCACTGGAAGAACTGGCGCAGTCCTCCATGTTCGCGCAACTGGGCATGCTGGATGCGAGAACAGAGCAGGCGCTCATCGCTTTCAAATCAACAAGGAAGCTGGGCTCGGCTGCCATGCTTGATCCAGCCGTGCGCCTGGCGCTGACTGACGCGCTGGCACACATGACATCCAAGCCGGGCGGTACATCCAACTATCTTGGCGGAAAGCTCTGGACCTTCGAGTCGAAGACACTGCCCACCCGAGTCGCGGTGTTCTGCCCACGAGCGGCCCTTTCCAAAAGGGAGGTGGAAGTGCTGGTTTACGCTCATGGATTGCTCAGTGGTTGCCCGAGACCCAAGAGCATCCCCGAGGGGATAATCACCGACGCACCCTTCAAGCTGGGAAGAATTGTGGAGGCATCGGGCAGGCCCATCGTGCTCGTGGTACCTTATCTTGATTGGGCCAACCCGGGTGGAGAAAAAATCTTTGGCAGTGAGCGTCGCAAGTGGCACGCGCTGGGCAATCCGGCCCACTTAAATAACCTGGTCTCCGAAGCGCTGGCCCAGCTGGGCAAAGTGCAGTCCATCGCCACACCTTTGCTGAGCAATCTGATAATTGCCGGGCATTCGCGTGCCTACGACCTGCTGGAACCGCTCGCATATTCCCACTCCGATCCGCAGATGTTGCAGGGCCCCCTGGCAAGGCTCTCGCATGTATGGTCTTTCGACTCGACTTATGCTGGCAATCCAGGCAGGTGGAAGAGCTGGCTGGACGCCAATCCTGGCCTTCGGATCAGCGTTTTCTATGACGACCGGCCGACCAGCGGAACTAGGAGAGTGGGCAACGCGTTCTATAGCCAGAGAAACTCAAGGCTAGAAGTGATTCACGCCAGGGAGGGCCATTGTGCTGTCCCCGCCAGGAGGCTTTCGGGACTGCTGAAGCCGACCGTCCCCCCTGCGGACAAAGAGGCTGAGGCCTTCTGGTTGGAGGGCGAGCTGGATCACAATGAAGCGAACGCGGAAGCTGAAAGCTACACATCAGATGAGCCAGGCGAAGGCGAACAGCACCTTTCCGTCGATACCGAACTCGATCTGCTTGCGTTGCAGTCCATGGGCAGCGATGACGAATACGCCTTCGACGAAATTGAGGGATTCAAGTTCGGGGAGGAGGGCTACGCCGACCGGGCAGCGCAGGAAGAGACATACGACCCTGAGCCAGAGAATTTCCTGGATCTTGAAGCTCCTTTTGCTGGCGAAGTGATCTTCCCTAGCGGCCAGTCCCTGCGGATGGTATCTGGGTATCCCGAGGCAAAAGAAGAGGAGTTCTGGGATCCAACGGGATCCGGCAATCCGCTGCTTGACACCGGACCCGCACATAAGGATAAGAAGCTCTCGGCGAATTTTAGCGTGCGCGAATTTACCACATCAGGCGGTGTGTCAGCAGATATAGCTCGCATCGACCCAAGGCTCGTGGAGTGCATTCAGCGGTTGAGGGATCATCTGGGAAAACCGGTTACAATCACATCGGGATATCGTTCCTGGAAAAGGAACAAGAAGATCTACGCTCAGAGGAAAAAGAAGCCGACACATAGCCAGCACTGCGGTGGGCGGGCGGTGGACATAAAGATCAAAGGGATGAACGGGCTGGAGATCGGGAGATCGGCCATAGACGCCTGTGGACCAGACATCGGAATCGGCCTGGGCCTCAATTTCGCCCATATCGACGTACGCGGCCATGCAGAGGCATGGGATTATGGCGATGCTCAGTCAGGATGGATTAAGGAGATCAAGAACTATCAACAGGCGAGAGGAGGCAAACGGCAGGCTTCTCCGAGAGCCGCTCAACCGCCGGGTGATCTGGTGCGATTTGCGCAACGAGTGCTCAATGCCGCCGAAGGGGAGCGCCTCAAAGAGGATGGCGTTCTGGGCAAGCTAACACGCAGCGCTCTGGAACGCTTTCGTAGAAAGCACAACCTTGGAGCCGGAGGAGTGATCGATGATAAAACTCAACTCGCTCTAGCCCAACGAGCGCTCGAAGAGATCCGAATGCAGTCGCTTTTTGCACAGTTGGGTTTACTTGATACAGCGACTCGGCAGGAGCTCATCGCCTTCAAGTCAGAGCGGGGTCTTGGTGCTGACGATAGATTCGATGCTGCAACCCGTGCCGCCCTGGCAGATGCTCTGGCGAGTCATGAGAGCGCTTTTTGACGTAATAGGAGACAAAACCATGGCAGATTACATATGGCCCCTGAGCAGAAGCACTACCCCTGACGAGATGAACACATCGTTCGGACCTCGTATTGACGCAAATAAATGGGACTTTCATGATGGGATCGATCTACCTGCACCAATTGGAACTAAGGTCTTCGCTATGCGGGATGGAACTATTCAGAGCGCAGGTCCAGGAGTGCCGAAGCAGACACCGAGAGGAATCCATTCCCGCCACGTCATCCTCAAGGTCGAAGATCCAAACGAGGGGGACATTTTCCTGGTCTATCTGCATCTGTACAGCATCGCCGAGGGGATCATAGCCGGTGCAGGCGTCACGCAGGGACAGCTTCTGGGAACAGTGGGCGAGGATGATGCGACATACCCGCACCTGCATATGGAGTTTCGCCGGGGCAGTTCAGCCGAAAGATGCAGCGTCCACCCTCTCCGCTATCTTCCCTATACAGACAAACCAAACTTCTCTGCTCCCGTACCCAATCGATTCAACCGATTTAAGGCCGAGGATGGGAGTGCACAGATAACGGCACGGCTGCGCTTTAGCGCCTGCAGCAAACTGGAAGGAGACCTTCAAGGTGTGGAGGTTGATCTGTTGAATGGAACAACGCTGCTCGAGAGACGAGTCGTCGATTTTAACGATAAAAGTACGATCAATGAAGGGAAGGGCGATGAACTAATTTTCAAAAAGGATATTGGAGTCGAGGGCTATCAAAAATCCGACATGGTCAAAGATTGTAGAACAGACCTGCAGTATGGGATTCTTATCCGCAATATACCAGAGAATTGCGATACGTTACTCGCGCGTGTCAAGGAGGTCAAGGGCAACACAGCAACAAGCGAGCCCATACCTGTTCCTGTCGCCGATGAGGAGGTGTTTGATGAGAGCGTCGACTTCGAAGACGGTGCAATGCCACCGGATGGCTGGATAACGGTAACCAGCACATCCGGCGCGGGAACAGCAGTCACAAACGATCAGTTTGCCGGGCGCTTCGGTACGCGCGGTATGCATAGCATCGATAACTCAGTGACAAAGAGCAGGCAACGAGCAGCCATCGAGCATGAGCTACCCAAAGGGAGATTCGAGTGGATTGCTGAAGGCTGGTTTAATCCGGTCATTCTCAACCTCAAGCCAGAGCAGGCGATAGAGCTGCTCTATTTCCGCAGCAGCGGCACGGAACTGAGCGTCGCGGCCCGTATCATAAAGGACAGAAATAATGCACTCCGCGCCGGGATTGTGGTCAAGAATCCAGATGCTACCCTGAGCCCATCGAACAGCACGGCAATCATAGAGAAGGATGCCTGGCGCAACTGGAAGCTGCACGTGTTGCGGATTGGAACCAGAGAGACAACTGCTGTGCTCTCCCTGGATGACGAGGAAGAGCTTCGGGTGGACTGGGATTCAACTGCCTTCGAGCCTCGAGCGCTGCGTGCGGGTATAGGACTATCATCTGCCGGTGCCATTGCAGTAGTCCGAACAGACGATGTTCGACTGACTGAGTCCAGAGATTTTATCGCCATTGATGATTAAATCCAAGATGATTGCTCCTCATGAGGTAATTGGGTTATGACTGAAGAAAGAGAAGATAGCTGGAAGAAGCGTTCCTCCTTGCTGGAGAACCAGGAATCTCCCTTTCTCCAAGAAGAACTATTCAGCAGAGAGACCGGTGACGAATGGGAGATGCGCTTATCCACATTAGAGAAGGAGAGCCCATACCAGAATGTATTCGACGAGAGCAGGAATGAGCCTGTAGAGCATGAAGAGCATGAAGAACTGGAAGAGCGAGAAGCTGTTGAGGAGGAGCTGCCCCCATTACCTCCTTTATCGGTGCCTCCCGGCTGCCAGGAGATGCTGAAGAAGACCTCTGTTGCCATAGTGGGCGGCGGCCTGGCAGGTTTGATGGCAGCCAGGCAGCTGAGGCGATGCGGCATAAAGGTGACTGTCTTCGAAGCACGTTCGCAGGTGGGGGGGCGCGTCCGTAGCAACATGCAGTGGTCTAAGGACCGCATCATAGAGGAGGGCGCTGAGCTCATAGGCTCTTTTCATACATACTGGCTGGCGCTGGCGCGGGAATACGGCCTATCTATGATCAGCAGAATGGATGGCGATCTCTACGAGCGAGAAGGCCTGGAGGTCAAGCTCAAGCTTGATAAGGATTTGACCATGCGTGAGATCTGCGATCTGGACAGAAAGATGGAGGAGGTTCTGTGGCAGATCGCCAAGGAGGCAACTCAGATCCATGATCCATTCAAGCCATGGAATCAGCCTGGGCTCAAGAAGTATGATAATATGACCGTTGCCGATGCTCTGGTACAATATAGGGACAGGCGCAATGAGCGACTGTGGAAGTATATTGAGTTCAAGCTGGTCAACGATGAGGTTGCCCCACTGGAAGAAATGAATTATCTGGGCCTATTATGCAAGGTTAGAGCCGGACAGGTTGGGCATTTTTGTAATGAGGAAGAGGCCGGTCCTGAGGAATGCTCGCTCCCTAAAGAATGCGTGCTGAAGCTGCCAAAGCATTGCCATGAAAAGAAGGAATGCCCGGAAAAGGAACGCTTGATGAGGTATTGGAATGAACTGGAGATCTTCCGCTGTGCCGACGGCTGCCAGACATTAGCAAAAGAGATGGCCAATGAGATACAGAAGGATTACGGCAATATCAGGTCAAGGATCCTGCTGAAAAGGGCAGTCACATCCATTCAATTCTCCAATAAAAGTATATCGATAACGTCCACGGATGTATTGAATGAGGATACAGGGAGAACATCAGGCAAAAAATATACGTCCCGCGGTTTTAACTATGCCATTCTTGCCGCCCCTCCCAGCGTCTGGGATGGCATAACGATCAAGGAGAACAACTCCATCACCACTCTCGCCAGGATGGGCATGAATCCCGCTGTAAAGTACTTCAGCGATGTAAAGGGGCGCTTCTGGATAAAGAAAAAGGCTGCCCCTTCCGGAGGCTCGTTGAAGATAGGCCAGGTCTGGGAGGGCACTGACAACCAGACGCGCATCCCTGATCCTAAAAGAGGCGTATCCTACTCCGAACAGGGCACAGTGCTCAGCGTATTCGCCGGCCCAATCATAACTGAGACATCCCCCACGGGCAAGACCATCCGGCGAGCGCCCAATGAGGGCGAGATCGAAGATGGATTAAAAGATCTTTATCCCGACCGCATCAGCAATCTGAAAAAAAAGCCACTCTATAGCAACTGGCCAGGAAAGCCCTTCATCATGACCGGCTATGCCTCACCGAGGAAGGGTGAAATCTTCTCAATCGCCAGGTTTTACAGCAAGCCGTGGAATGGCTGGCTCTTCTTCGCCGGAGAGCATACCCAGATGGACTTCTTCGGGTATATGGAGGGAGCATTGCGCTCAGGGGACCGGGTGGCAAGAGAGCTCGTGCAGCAGATATGCAACCAACAGACGGTGAGCGCAAGGTCTGCACCAACCCGAGCAAAAAAGGCCTCTGAGCACGAGATAGGATCGATGGCCTATCGTCCAGGTGAAGATCTGTCACCTTCCAGCGAGAGGGATATCTCCCCAGCCTGGACTGAGGAATGGGAAGAGCCAGAAGAGATTGAGGTCAAGAGTGGTTTTAATGAAGAAATCCTGGATGAGTTGGAAGAGGAGAGGATAGCAGTCCAGACAGGGTTGGCAGAGGACGAATCCCTGCGCTATGAAGGCATACAGCTGGCCGAAGAAGAGGATTTTGAGGAGGAGCTGGCCGACGAGTATTACCAGGATAGGGGAGGAGAAGAGGCAGAAGCAAAAGATTCCCATCTGCTGCAGTTTGACACACCAATTCAGACCAGGCACAAAGTAGGCTGGCATGACGCTATGCCCCAAGGAGCATCTGACATCACCATCCCCCCGAGCCCAGCAGGCTGGAACCAGGGCAAGTGGATCGTTAGTGGCATGGTGCGAATTCCGTTAGAGGACTTGAAGCTCGGCTACCAGATGATAGATAAGCAGCCAGGGTGGACGAATGAAGCTGCA
>JAXDAR010000190.1:0-3834 GCA_034679645.1 Methanothrix sp.
CGGGAAGCAGGATTGAGGACGGTGATATCCACCAATGGCACCCTGATCACCCCCGAGGTGGCAACGCTATTGGCAGAGGCAAAGATTCGATACGTCGGGGTAAGCCTGGACTCAGTCCTGCCCTCAAGGCATGACGAATTCCGTGGTGTTCCCGGGGCGTTCGAACGGGCCCTGCAGGGGCTGAGAAACGCCAGGGATGCAGGCCTGAAGACCGGCCTGAGGATAACCCTGACCCGGGATAACTGGCAGGATGTCCCGGCCCTCATCGATCTGGCTCTGGAGGAAGGCATCCCCCGCTTCTGTCTCTACCATCTGGTCCCCACCGGACGGGGAGCGGGGATATCGGACAAGGATGTAAGCTCTGAGCAGCGTCGCAGCGTCATCCGCCTGCTGGCGGAAGCGGCGGTGGAGCTCAGGGATAAGAAAATCGAGATTCTGACCACCGATTCGCCCATGGATGGGGCCTACCTGCTGGAGATCCTGAAGGACGATCCGAGGAGGGATTATGTGCGCCGGCTCCTGACCAACGCCGGCGGCTGCTCCGCCGGGGCCAAGGTGGCCAACATCAGCTATAAGGGAGATGTCCACCCCTGCCACTTCATGCCCCAGGTGGTGGTGGGCAACGTCCGGGAGAGATCCTTCCAGGACATCTGGATCGACCACCCGGTCCCGGAGCTTTTGGCGCTGCGAGAGGTCAAATCCAATCTCAAAGGAGCATGTGGAAGCTGCGACTATCGGGATCTGTGCGGAGGATGCCGACAGAAGGCCTACTATTACAATGGTGACCTCTTGGCAGAGGATCCCACCTGCATCGTAGAGAAAAAGTGCAGTTGAATCGATTTTGTTGCCCTCCACACCTTTATCCTTTCTGTTTTGGAGTCATTTTATCGGTTTTCCTGCAGATCGTACTTCTTTACCGGAAGGTATATTTGAGATCAGCTGCATTATAATAGACAATAGAGATAAACGGAGGCGATATATTGGGACATCATGAAGAGAAGAAAGAAAAAAAAGAGGAGAAGGCAGCAAAGGTTGAACCCATAAAGCCCGGCGACAAGAGGGGAGGCAAGAAGAAAGGTCTTCTCGATACCTGCGAGTGAGCTGCCAGCATTACTTTTGATTTAAAATTAACTTCTTTTTTCCGTTTTCTCTGCCCTTTCCCATATTATTATTTGCTGCACCCCTGTTAATTCAACTGCTGATCAAATCAAAATATGGGAGGGATGGGCAAAGTCTTTCATGAAAAGCATAGGAGGAAAGTCAATTGGCGTCATTCAACGATATAAAGATATGGTAAAGCAAGAACCAAGGGTGGATCTCGGCTGGGATTGATGCATTATAGGCTAGCGGTTTTGATGATCGCGTCTTGAGTATATCGATCATCCACGGGGGAGATTCACAGGCCAATACATTTAATTATCTCCGTCAGCAAGAACCAATTGTGCGATCGATCCAGAAGACCCAGACCAAGCCCCAGGAGGCAAAGCAGCAGACAAAAAAGGCAATAGGGGCGAGGTTCGTCCTCTTGCGGCCAGCCGGCTATCCCCTGAAGAGCATTTTCCAGGAGTGTCCATCTGTTGCCGATGCCAGGCTCTTTGAGCTCTATGCCCGGGAACAGTGGTACGGTGAGGAGGTAAAACCTGGATGCTACCTCTTCGACCGCCGGCTCTATCCAGACTATGCCTTCCAGGTGGTTCGAGCCTACCCCAGAAACTCCGTGGTCGGCTTTCAGACCGCCATCCGGGTCGAGCAAAAGACGGAAGCGAAGAAAGGGGTCAGCTACGATGTCTCCTTTGATGATGTGGTGGGCCAGGAGAAGGCCAAGCGCAAGGTGAAGATCGTGGAGAAGTATCTGGAGGACCCGGAAGGATTCGGGCGCTGGGCACCTCACAACATCCTCTTTTATGGTGTCTCCGGCACCGGAAAGACCATGATCGCCAAAGCCCTCTCTGCCAAAACGGGTGTGCCAATGCTGGCGGTCAAGTCCACCAGCCTGATCGGCGAGTTCGTGGGCGAGGGAGCGAGACAGATTCACAGCCTCTACGAAAAGGCGGAGGAGATGGCCCCCTGCATTATATTCATCGATGAGCTGGACGCCATTGCCCTGGACAGGCGCTATCAGGACCTGAGGGGCGATGTATCGGAGATGGTCAACTCCCTGCTCACGGAGATGGACGGTTTATCCAGCCACCTGGGCATCTGCACCATCGCCGCCACCAATCAGATAGAGGTGTTGGACGCTTCCGTTCGCTCCCGATTTGAAGAGGAGATCGAGTTCAATCTGCCGGATAAAAATGAGCGCCTGCAGATCCTGGAAAATAACGCCCGTACCCTTCCCCTGAAGATGGAGAACGTGGACCTGGCGGAGATTGCTCGGCAGACGGAGGGCTTCTCCGGCCGGGACCTGGTGGAGAAGGTGCTGAAGGTGGCGCTGCACCATGCCCTGATGGACGAATGCGACATCACTCAGAAGCATATCGAAGAGACGATCCCAGGGGCGCGGAGAGATAGCCGCCAGCCTCCGTTTGGGATGTTCTCTTAAGGAAGGCCTTTTGTACTTTTAAGTCAAATAGAGTTTGACGCACATGTGGCAGGAGATTCTGGACAAGTTCAAGAGGTTTCCCGCGCAGGAGAAGGTCATCCGCCTCATCTTGCAGAGAGGCTTTCAGGTTAACGGCCAGGCTCGGGTGGTATCGGGCCAGATCGAGATCCCTCATGCTCAGATTGCAAAGGAGCTGGAGGTGGACAGGAGGGTCGTGGATACCACGGCACAGGCCATTCGCGAGGATGAAGTTCTCTGGAAGGTCTTCAGAAATGTGCGTTCGATGATTTATCTGGGCGAGGTGGCACCAAGCCTCGGATTGGGAGTAATTGAGATCACGCCGGTGAATGCCGCCAAGACCGGACTTTTGGGCGATGTGGCCAGTGCTGTGGCCAGGAATGGCCTCTCCATCCGCCAGGCGGTCTCGGACGACCCTTACTTTGTGGAGAGCCCGAAGCTTACCATAATCACCGAAGGAAAGATCCCGGGTGATCTGGTGATGCTGCTCAAGGAGATCGAGGGTGTGAAGAGGGTGACAGTCTATTAGGCTTAAGAATTACACCAGTCTGTTACTATCATCAGTATCGATAATATCGTTATTACCACGATGATTATTTCAAGGGAATAATGTGAGCGCTGCACAATTAATTAAACTTAAATAGTTTAAAATACAAGTGATGTATCAGAGCCTCCGGTGATATCCCCTCATCCCTTCTCTCGAAGGCTCTAACCCCCCTTTTCTCTTTCCAATCCCCCTTAACTTGACTGAATTCTTTGTTCCCCGATGCCGGCCAAAGGCTTTTTCTCCTTACAGCCACCCGGTTAATTGGTGCTTTTATGGAAGTGCTCTGGCTGACAGAGGAGGAGGTCAGGTCGCTCCTGACCATAGATGATGCGATAGAGGCTGTCCAGAAAGCCTTTCTCGATCACGGTATGGGCCGGACGCAGATGCCGCCCAAGTCCTATCTTTACCTGCCCAGGCATAATGGCGACCTGAGGACCATGCCCGCTTATCTGGAAGGGCAGGACCTGGCCGGAGTGAAGATAGTCAATGTCCATCCGGACAATCCGCAGATAGGACTTCCTTCGGTGATGGCCCTTTTGATCCTGAACTCCCCCCGGACTGGCGAGCCTATAGCGGTTATGGGCGCGACATATATCACCAGCATGCGCACCGGCGCAGCCGGGGCCATCGCCGCCCGCCTTCTGGCCAGGCCGAATTCTCATGTGGTGGGGATGATCGGGGCGGGAGCTCAGGCCCGAACCCAGCTTCAAGGCCTCTCCCGCCACTT
>JAXDAR010000191.1:0-2989 GCA_034679645.1 Methanothrix sp.
TCATCAGTGACATTCTGGACTTCTCCAGGATGGAGCGGGAGAAGATCAAGCTGCAGAGACGGCCTTTCGAGCTGAAGGGATGCATTGAAGAGTCGGTAAAGATCGTCTCCTTCAGGGCTATCCAGAAAGGTCTGCGCCTGGACTTCTGCATAGATCCGGTCACCCCAAAGGTGATAGTGGAGGACCGGGGAAGGCTGAAGCAGATACTGGTAAACCTGCTGGGCAATGCAGTGAAGTTCACCGACCAGGGTGAGGTTTCTGTCTATGTCTCCTCGGATGTCATTAAAGACGATTTGCATCAGATACTCTTTGAGATCAGGGACACGGGAATCGGCATACCTGGAGAAAAGATGGCAAGGCTCTTTTCGCCATTCGAGCAACTGGAGGCATCTCTGAGTCATAAACGAGAGGGCATCGGCCTGGGACTGGCTATAAGCCAAAATCTGGTTGAACTCATGGGAGGGATGATCTGGGCAGAGAGTACGCCAGGGGAGGGATCGGTCTTCTGCTTCACCGTCCAGGCGGAGAGCATCTCAAAGGAGCAGGAAAGAATGGGACCTGCCGATCTGAAGGGAGCTGCAGGCTCATCTGCGAGAGATAAAATCCCTCAGAGGGTTTTGGTGGCGGAGGACAATCCCTCCAACCAAAAGGTGCTGATGGCCATGCTCAACAAGCTGGGCTACAGCCCGGTGAGTGTGGCCAATGGCAGGGAGGTGCTGCAGGCGCTTGCGGTACAGCAATACGATCTTATTCTCATGGATATCATAATGCCCGAGATGGATGGCCTTGCTGCCAGCCGTATTATCCGAAATCTTCTTCGAGAGAACGGGCCAAAGATCATAGCAATTACTGCCGACGGTCTGAAGGACGACCGGGATAGATGCCTGGATGCAGGAATGGATGATTATCTGGCCAAGCCCATCAAGATCGGTCAGCTGGAAGAGGCAATAGATCGGGTGCTGGAAATCAAACCATCCTGATTCGATATTCTAATTACAAATAATGCTGTATCACCGGCTGCAACCAAGAAAGGGATAGGGAAATGCGTATTCAGGCCGGGATGAACGGTCATATCGATAAGCCCGAAAAAAGAGAGGGGCTTCGAAGATGCACTGAAGCGGCTTTATTGACCAGATTTGATGAGATGCATTGACTGATGCATTGACTGTCAGGCTGAACTTGAAAACCGCCTGGCTATCATGCCTCCCATATTGCCAGAACCTTTTCCACGTTTATGTAATCTCTTCGCCCATCATTCTCAAGGACAATAACGCCATCGGCGCTCCCCACAACTTTGCCTTTTAGTCGGTCTGCTTTTCCAGTGCCGAAATACACCTCTCTCGTCTTATCGTAGAGATGCTCGGATACAAATTTGTCCAGCATGGATTTCACCTATTCCTGAATAATAGCTGCTATTATTTATAATTTTCTTCAAATACATTCGATTTAAGAAAAGCCCGGTTGATAAATTTTACTTAACCCGATGAAAAGATGCTTTGAATTAAAAACAATTGCTGTTGTTTCTCCATTGGTCTGACTCTGTCGCAGCAAGCAACACGCCATAATCTATGTTCTCTATAAACCTCTTCTCCCGAGAATCTCTCGTTTGAAGCTTCAGGATGTTGATATCGTCTCCCTCAGCTGGAGAAGACAGACAGATGGCCCTTTCCGGATAGCGGGAGTAGCTGCACAGCAGGCTCTCCCCTCTGGCTGTGAATCGGCTGCATCTCCCCCATTGGTTGGCAATGGCCAGATGCATCTGCTCCCCAAGCCTCGCCTCCCAGATGAAGTTGGGATCGGCATTGCTCCAGAGCGCAGGCACACAGAGAATGTCGGCGCCGAGCTTTGCCAGCGAGTCTGAGGCTTCGGGGAACATCAGATCATGGCCGACGAGCATGCCGATTCTGGCGAATGAGAGATCAAATGTCGCAAAACCGCCCTTCCCGGGAACGGCCCAGCTTCTATCATCCTCTGAGAGGTGAACCTTTCTGTATCTGCCCACCACCCCATCGGGCCCTATCAGGACTGAGGTGTTATAAAATACCATTTTTCCTCTCTCATTCCCGTCATTCTCAGCCATGCCAAATACGATGTGCAGATCGTTTTCCCGTGCTTTTTGGGCAAATAGATCCGTCGCCCTACCCGGTATTCTCTCCGAATAAGCTTCTGCCTCCTCTGCATTTATTGCGGCCCCGGATGTGCAAAGCTCCGGCATTACAATGAGGTCGATCGCCTGATGTTCCCTGGCCGCCCTGACCACGGCCTCATCTATCAGACTGAGCGCCCTCCTGGTATTGGCTCCGATATCCAGAGACCACGAGCAGAACTGCAGTGTCGCTGCTGTGAATTCGGCTGCCTTCGGCAGACCGAGGAGAAGCTCAATGTTGATGTAGGAGTAGGGATCCAGCGTTATATCCCCATAGCATTGAGGCCGCCTTTCGCTCAATGTATCTTGGGGCATGCCCTTCAAGGGCAATGTGCCGTAGATGATGCTGTCATCTGGAGAGCTGAACCGCTCCACTACCACGCCTCGCGGGTCTATGATATAGGATTCTGCACCATTGCAGTCCATGACCATATCCCTTCCTGTCCGGTTGCAGGCCAGGACATACATGCTGTTCTCGAGGGCCCTCGCCCGCCAGAACCTCTCAGGATTGTGGTGCTCTGGAGGCCAGTTGGCAGGAACCAGCAAGATTTTCGCTCCTTGCAGGGCGGCAATCCTTGCCGGTTTGTATGAGTACGCATCGGCACAGATCACAAAACTCAATCTCCCAAACTCGGTCTGGACCACGGGAACCGGGAGGTTGCCCTTTGCTGCCCATCGGTTTTCTCTGAAGGCAGGAGATAGTTTGCGATATCTAGCTACAACGCATCCTCCGGGACCGAGCATGGCGGCAGAGTTATAGAAGATGCCTGTATCTGCATCCCTCTCCGCCAGTCCGATGCAGATGTAGCAGCCATGCTCTCCTGCAATCCGGCCCAATGCCTC
>JAXDAR010000192.1:0-7668 GCA_034679645.1 Methanothrix sp.
AAGGAGAATGATGGCAATCAGTGGAATCCCAGAATTCTTCATAGATCTTAATCCTCCTCTTCGATTTTTATATCAAATTCGAATTCATTATGACCGTCCAGCCCTGTCCAGGTCTTTTTCACCCGACCGCTATTCGCCGAATAACTCTGGGGTTTATTTGCAGATATCCAGTGCTGCCCGTCATCGGAGTAAATCAGATCGATGGTAAGATTCTTTGTGGAATTGAACCACGCCCAGTAGCTGTACTTTGTTCCGGACTTGCTCCAGCTCGGCTCATCATATACAACTGCTATCTCAGGCCCTGAAAACGCCTGTGTCTCCAGATCATCGATCCTGAATTTGAACTCCGTCCCGCCCAGAAAGCTCTCGTTGGCAAAAGGCTTCTCTTTCCAGCTCACTACGCCATTTGAGGGATCGAACTGCTTCCGCTCACCGATTGTCCTCCAGCTAGAGTTCAGAGGCCTTACCAGAAGCTCAATCCAAGGAGTGGCCTCCTTGCTCATATTCCTGATATTAACTGAATAGTTAAAGTAATAAAATTCATCAATTATCTGAAATCCCTGCAGGACCCCCATAGCAGGCTCCACACTGCCCGAAATATTGATCGCCTTTATCATCGGGCCCGGGAAATCCTGCGAATTGGATTGAGGCGAAAGGAACTTGAAGCTGGCATTGCCCACTCTATTGGCGTTTATCTTCACATCTGGCCAGCAGAGGGTCTTATTTGATCCATCATAATGCAACACTTGTTGTGGCAAGAAGAGATTGGAATTGGGATAGGCAAAGGCAAGCATGATATCTGCTTCCTTGATTTGTGTCTCTACATCCACACAATACGTATATCTATAAAGGCCTGAGCTATTAGATGGAGTCACACTTGCATTACTGAACCTGATTTGGGAATCTGATCCGGATGTAATATTTTCAGATCCAATTTTTGGATAGACCGCAGACTTCTCCTTGATCACCGGACCAGCATAGGCCTCGGTTTGAGAAAAATCCCTTCGCATAAAGCTGGCCCTGAACCGGTACTTTCCGGATAACAGGTCGTCGCAATTGTAGGAGTAAGGCCGAATCTGCCAGCTTATATTGGACCTCCCAGGAGTTATCTTCTCAATCCCACGATCCTTCCATTCGCTGCTGCAGGGATTGAATATCTCCAATATCGCGTCCGCTTCAACGCTGGATTCCACCTCTACGGAATAGGAATAAGTGCAGTTCCATATGCCTTTTGTGGGAGTTACACTGCCATTTTGAAACTCGATGAAGATGGGGACCACCGAGAATGAGTGCTCGGGCTTCTGCTCAAACTCATACCTTCCCCCCTCCAGGGAGTCGTGCAGATAGGTGAAGGATAAGGTGTAGTTCCCGGAATCACTCCGGTTAAACTCTCGGCTCCACTCATACTGATACCTGTTTGATCCCGCAGCACTTCCCTTCAATGTGCTCTCATAGCTCCCACCGGGGCCTGTGGCATTGATCCTCAGATCTCCATTGCCCCTGGCATAGGCCACAGTTGCCCGGATCAGCTCCTTTTCGCTTTCATTGCCCGCCAGGTGAATTACAGGATCATATTCCAGCATTAAATGAGGGATCACGTCCACCAGATTGAAGCTATATTCTCTGCTGTTGACACCATATTTCCTGTTCCCATTCCAGTAGACTATCCGGGCTTTCAGGGAGGAATTCTTGCTCTGCCGGACATCGCTCCTATTGAAAGGAACCGAGCTTTTATCCCATTCAAAGACGAGGTATTTGCCCTGAATAATGGGCTGTGAATTGTTAAAGGCCAACTCACCCCTGCCCGGATGGTTGATGATAAGAGATGCGCTGCAGCCCACCGGGTTTCCTGCAAGTGTCGCTCCATAATCCTCCACCAGAACCTTCAGGCTGAAATTGTTGTATTCAACCTGTCTGGTAATGGTTAAGGGCTCCGCAATCCGGGGGGAATAGGGCTTTATAGTGAAAATAAAGGGACCCTCGGTTGTCGGACCGTATCCATCCCCTGATCGAGTATCATCATGGGTAGAATTTGTATAGGTAAAGTTGAATCTAAATGTGCCCCCTTTGGAGAACTGGCTCAGATCAAACGGCTTAGAAAAGGTGTAAGTAGTGCCATCAGCACTCATATCCATATAATCGGACCAGGCAATCTCCTCTGAACTATTCAAAGGCCCCTGAAATGCTAGCTGGATCGAAGGAAGCAAATTAGGCTTATCATTAACCACTATTGTTACTGGAAATGGCAGGAAATAATAAGAGGGCACCTTGCTATATTGAACATCATTAATATTAAATTTAATTATTTTTGGGCCATATTTCTTTTCTCTAGCTAGTTCTTTTCCTGAGGCAGTGGTCAGAATGAATTCATAGGAGAGATTATCGGTGTTCTTCAGCCCATGTTCGCTCAATCGATAAGGTCCGAAGATGAATGGCTTGCTCTCCATTTTAATCAGTTCATCTGGAGAGAGACCTCCCCCAGGGAATTTTTCAGTATCGTAAGGTTCGGGAAAGCTCTTGCTGGCTGAGCCATCGGAGATGATAAGACTTACATTCGGCTCTCTGATATCAGTATCTTCTATGTCGTTATGAGTGAATTTTATCACCGCGGAATAGGTAAAATTTGTGCCCTCAATTCCTGAAATGGGAGAGACATCTCCAATAAGATGAATATTATTAGCTTCGCATGGATTTAAGAGAACTGATAAGACCAAAACAATATATGAAATCCATGTTATTTTTAAGATAATCATCATCCTCAATCCTTTAACAATCATTTATTTATTTTTTATTTATAAATAATTTTTGAGCCTGTTAGAGATCTCACTCGCATATTGGATATACCATCTCGCTTTTTAGGCATAATCTAACTACCAAGAATTTAAATGTTTTGTAAATGAAGTTTATAGAGATAAAAAATTTTGATACTATGCAAACATAATTAAAATATATCATTGAAATAAGACGTCAAGTAGTATCCAATATAGAAATTTTTTAAATAGGTTATAATTTAGGACAGGCATTATTTAGGACAGGGATGATTATGGCCTGGCGATAGCTGCAATAGACATCCTGCATGGCCTGAATGCCTTCTGAATTAGTCAGATGTTGTATCCACTGGAAGGAGAGACCTAAAACTCGGTTAATAGCTAAACAGTCGATTAAGCCAATCGAAGAATTCAAAAACAGATATAATCAAAAGATAAAGGATGACGTTTTTGATATATTAAAAAGATAAAAATAGCTGATATCCAGCAACCAACTCATTCGTCGAGCACCTTGCTCATCGCCTCCACTCCTGCGCCACAGGCGTTGAGCTTGCCCTCTTTGAGCAAGATAAGCTCCAGGGTCTGAATGGTTCTCAGAAGGTCGCCGCTGGAGCATACTCCCATAGTGCCGATGCGGAAGATCTTGCCCTTGAGCTGCTCTTGACCTCCGGAGACGATAACGCCCTTCTTCTTCATCCCACCGCGCAGCTTGTCGTCTGATACGCCTGCGGGCATCTTCATGGCGGTCACTGTATTGGAGTAGTGAGAGTGCTCATTGATCTGGGGGAACAGATCAATATTCAGTGCCCTGGCAGCAGACCGAACCGACTCCGCCTGCTTTGCCGCTCTCGCCCTCCGGGCGGCGAAGCCCTCCTCCGCTGCCATATGCAATGCCTCCTGCATGGCGAAGAACAGGGGCACCGCAGGGGTGAACGGAGTCTGGGCCGGGCTCTTCCTGGCGCTCTTCAGGTGCGCCTTCAGGTCGGCATAGTAGCTTGCACTCTGGGGCAGAAACCTCTCCTCCGCTTTGGGAGATACTGATACCACTGCCAGGCCGGGCGGCACAGCCAGTGCTTTCTGCGAGCCGGTGATAGCTATATCCACATTCCACTCGTCGGTAAGAAACTCATTGCCGCCTATGGAGGATATGCCGTCCACAATGAACACTGCATCGTGCTTTTTGGCCAGCTTTCCCACCTCCTTCGCCGGATTGGTCAGGCCCACTGAGGTCTCATTGTGGACCATGGCCACCGCTTTTGCTCCCTCTTCCAGGGCAGCAGCGACTCGATCCAGATCGAAGGGCACGCCCCAGTCGAACTTCACCGGAATACACTGGCCATATCGCTCGCCGATCTCAGTGAAGCGCTCGCCGAACTTGCCGTTGGATATGGTGACTATTTTGTCCTCATGACCTATTGTGCCCGCTACGGCCGCATCCATGCCTAAAGTTCCGCTGCCCGTCATTATCGCGATCTGGTTTTTGGTCTCGAAGAACTGCCCGAGCAGCTCGACACACTCGCTGTAAATCGCTCCGAACTCACCGCTCCTATGGCTGATCATGGGCCTGGACATGGCGCGCAGCACCCGGGGCGCGACCTTGACAGGTCCTGGAATCATGAGCAAAGTATCCTCTATATCCATTTGATCCCTTCTTAGCATCCTGATTTCAGGCGGCCTATATAAAACTAGCTTTGATACGCTGCGCAGTTGTCCAGCTATGCCTGGCGCAGGAAGGGAGGTCTTTATTCTTCTGAACCCATCCGGTGAGGAAGGCGATGGTATCGCGATCATGAGGATATCCGCTGCCAATAGTGCAATGCATCTCCCCTTCCAGTTCTCGCATGGACCGGTCCCGGCGCACCTTGGCCAGTATTGAAGCGGCAGAGACAATCCGATGCCTCTGGTCTGCCCTGTGCTCTGCGATCAGATCCATGCTGGTCTTGGAGTGATGGCGAACTCTTTGAGCAAACCTCTCCGCATTGACATCGGCGGCATCCAGCACCCCCCTGTCGGCATGGAGCCTCTCCACCACCTGGGAGAAGCTCCTTACCATGATCTCATTCATGGTCATAACCAGGCGCAGCTCGTCTATCACTTCCGGCCTGACCTCAAGGATATATTGATCAGTAGCAATGGAGTTGATCTTTTTCGCCAGAGCCTCTCTTTTCGCCGGGGATAACATCTTGGAGTCCTTCACCCCCATAGCGGCAAGGTCGAAAAGCCTTTCCTCCTCGATCACCAGTCCGGCGACGAACATCGATCCTATCACCGGCCCTTTTCCTGCCTCATCTGCGCCCATCAGAAGCATAAGGTGATGATCGTACTGCAGATACATTAAGTAAGCGAATCCATAAAGGACCACTTTTGTACGCAAGCCTTATAAGCTAGTATAAATCACTGAGTGTGTCCCATACGCAGCGGGGTAGGGTAGTCAGGATATCCCGACGGGCTCATAACCCGTAGACCAGTAGTTCAAATCTACTCCCCGCTATAGATTTTTCTATTGGAATAAATAATAACAGCGGGTAATAGTAGAAAACATATAAATATCATAGATACAACTATTCTAATGTCAGGCTTCAACGGGCAAAATAGATATACTTGGAGTCAATTGTACCCATTAAGATCAATCTTTGGAGGATAAAATATGAAAATCAACTGGCTATCATCGGCCCTAACGACATTCATTCTATTTGCATGTCTATCAGGAGCTAACGCAGCAGAACCGATAGCATTAAGCGGCTATCAGGCCACCTCGGCCAACGACTTTGTAAACTCTGCCCTGTACACGGAATTTTACGGATCCACCATGGGAACAGTACCGACCACCCTGCTCTCCGCTCCCGTGCAGGTCGATCTGACTGGCAAGGCACCAGCATCTGTATACTTTGGCACAGCTATGCAGAAGGTTGACTATTCTGTCTATCAACCTGCTGCAGCGGGCAACTCCCTCTGGCTTGCCGGAACAACCAGCTGGTCGCAATATGCCGTGGTCCCCCAGGGATCCATGGTGAATCTGCTGGCGATTTCCAGCAAGGAGGGGCCGGGAACCTTCGTCGTCTACCATCCCAGCGGACAGAGATATGAGTTCAACCAATTCCTCTTCCCCGCCAGCCAGCTTCAGCTCTATGCGGATAAGCCGGGAAGATTCCAGATCTCCTTTGTCATCGATGGTGTAGCCAGCAATACAGTGATTGTGGATGTTTCCGGTACTACAACCGCCACGGCAACTGGGACGGGAATCGTCAGCGCAACAAGCCCCGATTATCTGGGATCGATCTATGGCGTTCCCAAGACCAGCATGGGTCCCCAGGCCGGTCTGGATAACAAGGCAGCACTTAAAGAATACCAAAAATTGATAAATAGTGAGTACTGGAGCAGCACTGATAACGACATCGCCTGGGCAATTGGAACTGAGAGATGGCTTAACGAGGCCTGAATTATCATTGAGTGATGAAACTCACTCATTTTCTCGTTAATTATTTTTCTTAAGGATTCTTTTTAAGTTACATCCGGATGGCATAGACAATCTATTTAATCCATGCCGTACATAATATATTAAAATTTCAGACCTGCCAGGATGGTAAATAGAGGCTTTCATTATCTGAATATATTCATAGACCTGATATGAAGAGCGGCGGAATTTAATGATCCGAGGCAGCCGTCAGTGGAATAGGATTGCTTTAGGAATAAATCAATAAAAGATTGTGAGGTAGCAAAATGCAGGAATTTGACCCTGGCCCAACAGAAAAATTCTTAGATATATTTTCGAGAGTCCCGGACTATACAACATATAAAGATCACTTCTGGTACGACTGGGGGCCGGTATTCTACCGTGGCCGGCTGGATGGCTCTGCCCGGCTGCTCTGCATCGCATCCGATCCCGGCCCCACGGAACGCATCGCTCTTAGAACGCTGGTAGGAGATGCAGGACAGCTTACCCAGGGCTTCCTGTCTAGAGTCGGCCTGACCCGATCCTACCTGTGTCTAAATGCCTTTGCCTATTCTCTGATCCCGACAGAGGGAGCGAAAGGGGCTAAGATACTCAGAGATCCCGGCCACAGAGCCTGGCAAAAAGAACTCTTCGACAGTGCAAGAGGTCCTGCCCTTCAGGCGGTAGTCGCCTTTGGGCAGTATGCAAAAAGGGCAGTGGATCAATGGAAAGACACGGAACTGCCCATCTTTTACCTGCCCCATCCAAGCAGCAGAGACACAAAAAAATTACTTGATTCCTGGAGAGAGGCAGTAAAGGATCTAAGAGCGATAGTTACATCTGACGAGGATGCTATAACGCATCTGCCCGATTATGGAGATAAGATCGACGAGGACGCCTATGCAAGCATACCGCGAAGGGACCTTCCCTTTGGGATTCCGGAATGGTTGGGGGACGATTCCTGGGGGAGAAGGGCCAGACCAGCACATAGAAACTGTGTCCGTAGACCAAATCCGGACGACAAGCATACACTCATCTGGATAGCACCCTTCCAGGAGGGGGCCTAGATCTGGCCAGGAATATTGATAAAAAGCTCTCTGAGGACTGCAATGCGGACTGCATTGTCCTCATCGACCGGAAGATCTTGACCAGGGAACGAGGATCTACTAAAGGATCCTGCAGTTCTTTAAGAGACCTCCTCAGGGAGCTATCCGGTCACTATTCAATGGGGATACTGGTAGACAGGAAGGAGGAAATTGCAGCAGCAGATGTCCAGAGAACCTTAATAGATTTGGGACTTGATAAAACAGTGTCAAAAGACCTGGTGGTATACGAAGATCAGCTCAAATATCCTCTCACTGATCCCAGATCATTTCGGGTAGTGGCAGCATTGGTAGGGAGAAGGGCCAACAGTTGCATTCTGATAAGCTACGATCCCATCCTCCTGCTGGCTGCACTGACAGCAGG
>JAXDAR010000193.1:0-4623 GCA_034679645.1 Methanothrix sp.
ATCACCAAGATCACAGATCAATGCGGCCCATCGATTTATGAGAACTTCGATTTTATTGTGGTCTCCCCTGAGACCATGCCCATGGCGGGGAGGATTAATCGCTTGCGGGCAAAGAAGAACCTTCCGCCCCTGCAGATATCTGAGATAGAGTACCAGATGGCCCAGGATAAGGTCCGGATAAGCTCTACCAGAATATCCGAGGGAAAGATCGACCGGCATGGCCGGGTTTTGGTCGGCTGATACTCCGGTCAGGGATCAGGTTGGAAGCAGTCTCAAGCCGACCGCATTGCTTATCGGTCCGTAAACTCACCATCTCTCATCTTTGAATGAGAGGTTGATCTTAGCCCGGTATGATGATATCTTTCCGTTTTCTATCTTTACATCCAGCTCTTTCACCTCTGCTATCCTCATATCCCTGATGCTTTCCGATGCAGCATCTATGGCATTTTTGACTGAGTATTCCCAGCCAATTGAGTCTTTTCCAATTATCTCTATAACCGAATACATAAAAATTGCTCCTCTCCTATTGATCATCCCTCAGGAATGATCGGTCCCCAACCTGGATTTCAGCTGTTGTTGTTCCTGCTTGAGGAGTTTCTGCTCCAGGATCAACCTCTTGGCATAATCAAGCTCGTAGATCTCCTTTTCCACCAGCTCCCTCTCCTGTCCATTCTCCACGGCAAATATTCGCCGATCAGAGACGGTGCCCTCCTTCTGACAGGCCTGGATATCATGCCTCAAGCAATGATAGGCATAGGCAACCGTTCGGTGCTTGTGCTCACAAGAGCCTCTCTTTGCCCCTTTGGTCAGATAATACCGATCGTGATCCACCAATTTCACCCGTCTTCAACTCCTATTTACTGCAAATTGCTGTTTGATCCGAATTCGCAAGAGCAGGACTGGAGCCCTCTATCATCTTTGGCGCCATTTGCCAGGTAGCTTTCTATTGGATTGCATTCTCTGCTATTATATCTAACGGATTGATGGATCGAGAATCAAAAACCTGCTATAAGGGAAAGGTATATAGCTTTTAGAATTTAATATCTCATGGTATTTTGATCTAAAAATGTCATTTAGGTGATCGGATATGTCTGGAAAAGGATTGAAGCCCACAATCGTCAAGGGAAGGGTGATACTAAAGCTAAAAGAGCAGGCGGCAAGGATGATGACCGCCTCCATTCCCACAGGACGCACTTCCACGGCAAAGACGTTGGGAGTCCCATCAGTGGATAGGGTACTGAAAAACTATGATGTCACGAGCATCGTCAAGCTCAGAGCACCAACGCCAAGGACGGCATCAACCACCGATACCAGCGGGGGAATGCCTGTACCAACCCATGAGGAGTACGGCTTCACCAGAACCTTTCTGGTTAATGTGGCCCCGGATACGGATGTGGCTGCAATGGTTGCCGATCTGAAAAAAGATCCCAGCGTTGAGGATGCCCGGGTGGATTATTATGCTCGGGCGCTGGCCACACCTAACGACACCTTCTTCAAAGGCCTGTGGGGATTGAAGATGATCAACTGCGATAAGGCCTGGGATCTGACAAAGGGCAGTGCGGAGGTGGTGGTGGCGATAGTGGATACCGGCGTAGACCTCAACCACCCCGACCTGAAGGACAAACTGCTGCCAGGATTCGATATGGTGAACGTTGCTGATGTACCTCCTGAAGAAGGGTGCGTATGGGAAGGGGACTACACCACCCGCGACGATAATCCCGATGACGAAAACGGCCACGGGACCCACTGTGCAGGAATCGCCGCCGGTATCCCTGATAATGGCCAGGGAATAGCTGGCGTCGCCTGGAACTGTCGGATTCTGCCGGTAAGGGTGCTGGCCAATCTCCGCTGCACTGAAGGTGATCAGTCATATGTGACCGGTTCAGGAGTCTTCAGCGACATTGCCGATGGAATAATCTGGGCGGCAGACCATGGTGCCAGTGTGATCAGCCTGAGCCTGGGGGGATACGTGGAGAAGACGGAACCCGAACCGGAGCCCATGAAATCCGCCCTGGACTATGCAGTGGCCAAGGGATGTGTGATCGCAGCCGCTATGGGAAATGATGGGGCAAACCTGGATGATGAGGCGGTATATAACTATCCGTCCAGACACGGCAAGCTGATCGCCGTTGGGGCAGTGAGCAAGAACGGCAAGAGGGCAGACTTCTCAAATTTCGGTGACTACAAGCAGGTAATGGCTCCGGGAGTGGGCATCCTGAGCACCTATTTCGGATCGCGCTATGAGCCCCTGGACGGGACCTCCATGGCCACTCCCTTTGTGGCCGGCCTGGCGGCGCTGATCAAATCCGCCAATCCCCACCTCACCCCGGCGGAGGTCATCGAATTGATCCGCCAGACGGGCGGCAGGAGCGACCAGTATGGCGCAGAGTTCGGATATGGCATAATAGATGCTCTGAAGGCGGCCAAAGAGGTCCTCGGGCCGGAGGAGCGGCCGATAGAGGAGATGCCGCCCTTTGTTCAGGAATTGGCAGGCACCATCAAGAGCATGGGTGAGGAGAAGCTCTACCGGATAGTGGTCTCCAACCAGCTGGTCATGGACCTGGACGGGCCGGAGGGGGCGGACTACGATCTGTATGTGAAAAAAGGGGCGACTCCCACCAGGGAGGATTACGACGTCAGGGGGTACACATCCAGGCCCGACGAGAGCGTGGTTCTTCCCATAACCGGGCCGGGAGAGTACTATGTAATGGTCCGCTCCTACAGAGGCTCAGGGGACTACAAGCTGAAGGCCAGATTGGGCTGAGGGAGACTGCAGTCGATTATTATTCTGGCCGGGCAGAGAGGATGATAGGTCCCCTGCCGGCTATCCCCATTTTATTTAAATCGCTTAATAAAGGATTTGTCGATCCAGCTCTTCAGGGAGTAGATCAATCTGGTGGGCACTCCAATGCAGGTCTTGCCCACCACTCCCACGGCGCAATCCGAGCCCAGGGATATGAGAGCCACCTGGCTGTCGGTGCTGGCCCGCACCGAGTACCTCTCCAGGGCCCTCCCTTTTATCAGATGAGATAGGTGGCGGGCCAGGTACTTGGCCTGCCTTTCCGCCTCCAGGCCGGTCTTGGTGGCCAGGCGGCCATCGATCTCCACCCAGGCGCAATCGCCTATGGCGAACAGATTGCTCTTCAAATTGAGGTAGGGGTCTACCAGCAGCCAGCCGTTCTTTTTGGGCAGGTCCAGGTCCTGGATGAATCCGGAGGGCTTCACTCCCGCCGTCCAGATGGCCATATCGCAGTCCAGGCAGGTGTTGTCGCTGAACATTATGCAGTCCTTCTTGACCTCGGCCACCTGAGTGGAGGTGAGGATGTTCACTCCTCTCTTGGAAAGAGCCCTCTCCACCAGCTCCGAGGTCTGAGGGGAGAACTGGGGCAGGACGCGCTCTTTGGCCTCGATGACATATATGCTGGCATCAAGGCTCTCCGCCAGGATGGATGCCGCCTCTACCCCGGTGAGGCCGGAGCCCATGATCATGATCCTCTCCGGATAGTTATCCTCCACGAATCGTCGCGCCCTTTTGGTCTCCTCCAGGGTGTTGATGGAGAAGGTGTTCTCGACGCCTTTGATGCCGAAGTAGTTCTGGGCGGCACCGGTGGCGATGACCGCATAGTCGAAATCCACTTCCGACCTCTCGCAGACCACAGCGCTTCCCTCAATGCGCAGAGCCTTCTCCTGGATGTGACGGGCTCCCACCCGCTCGCAGAAGGGCTTGAGGGGAGCGGCCAGGTCCTGCAGCCTGGCCACCCCTCCCAGATACTCGGGATAGAGGGCCTGCATCTCTACCTGCTTTTTGGGCTCTATCAGCGTGAACTCCAGTGGGCAGGGTGCAGCCACTCTGATCAGCTCTGCGCCGGCTATGCCTCCACCAATAACCGCTACCTTCATGATCTTTAGAACCTCTCTTTGCCAATTTCCCTAATTTGGACAAGTCGATTATAAATGCATCGTATCTGGAGATCTCTTTAAGCCTATCGATCATGCATTCCCTGTGGTAGCATGAAGATTTTTCTGCAAAAATAGAAAGCGGGATCAATATTCATCCTTCAGTCAATAGCAGCTTTTCAGTGCTATCTCTTTCATCATTTGGCGAATCGCTGTCGACTTTGACGATCGCTTTTATGGTTCTTCATTGTTTTCCATGGGTAACCTGTGGCTAGCACCTCTCTCTCTCGTCTTTGTGCCTTTGTGCCTCTGTGGTGAAATCGGTATGCTTGAGCCTCACCACAAAGGCACGGAGGCACAAAGGAATATTTTTTGAAGCACATTACCCAGACAATTCAGCGAAGAGCTAATTTTTATAATAGTACAGCTGATTCGATAGTTGAAATGATAACCGTTTACTTCGACGGCCTCTGCTATCCCAAAAATCCCAGCGGAGTGGCTGCCTATGGCTATCTGATCTACCGCGATAGTGAGTCCATCTGGAAGGGATTCGGCGCTGTGGGCGAGGGCCGGGGGATGACCAACAACGTGGCGGAGTACGAGGGCCTCCTGGCCGCAGCCCGCTGGCTGAATGATGAAGGGATCGATGAGAAGATCGAGATCCGGGGGGACTCGAAGCTGGTGATCAAGCAGATGAAAGGGGAGTACCGGATAAGCTCGGCCACC
>JAXDAR010000194.1:0-11444 GCA_034679645.1 Methanothrix sp.
AGCGCCTATATCATGCAGTAGTGCCCGGATCAATTATTTGAATGATAATGATAAAGTTCTCCAGCGAAACGTCCCAATAATAATTACCTCCAAAAGATCTTCTTGCTGCCCGCTGGCATGTGTATGAGACTCCCACGTCTCATTTAAGTCGATATTGCAGCCGACAGTAGCCGACAGCCATCATCCTCCTACCCTCCTGGCCATATAAATGCCATCATCTGCCTCAGATGGAAAAGTTAAATAAAAAAAGAGCCAGCCCTAGAGGACAACCCCCTCCGCCTCATCCGGAGAATAGCCCTCATGGACGACCTTGCACAGCCTCCTCACCAGCAGGGTGGGATCCTCCGCCTGGAAGACATTGCGCCCGAAGGCCACTCCCGCCCCGCCGACCTGCACTGCATCGTAGACCATCTGCAATAGATCCCTTTCTGTGTCCATCCTCGGTCCGCCGGCGATGACCACCGGCACGCTGCAGCCCCTGACCACCTCCCGGAAGGTCTCGGGTGAGCCGGTGTAATTGGTCTTGACGATGTCCGCTCCCAGCTCCGAGCCTATGCGGGCGGCGAGCTTCACATGCTCCACATTATGCTCAGACTTTACCTTCGGCCCGCGAGGATACATCATAGCAACCAGTGGTATACCCCACTGATCGCAGCTTCGTGCCACCCTGCCCAGGTCATGGAGCATCTCCGCCTCATCATCGGCGCCGACGTTGACATGGATGCTCACCGCATCCGCTCCCACTCTTATGGCGTCCTCGACATCGGTCACCAGCACCTTGTGATTTGGATCGGGGCCCAGAGCGCTGGATGCAGAGAGGTGGATGATCAATCCCACATCCCTGCCGTACCCCCGGTGGCCGTGCAATGGCAGGCCCATATGCCCCAGGACGGCATTGGCTCCGCCCTCAGCCACTTTGTCCACCGTAGCCGGCATATCGATCAATCCGGCTATAGGGCCTACAGAAATGCCATGATCCATGGGAATGATGACCGTTCTATGTGTCTTGCGATCCAGGATGCGTTCCAGCCGGATCGACTTTCCGATCTTGCTCATGGATTGAGGGATGATTATTCTGAAATTAAAGATGATGGTTGAGGTGGATCAGAGGGCAGGCGGGTGAATGGACCGCTTATAAAAATTCGATCAGGCGAGAATCGGTCAGGTTTGAGGCGGCTGCACCATATACTTATATATCTTTGGGTGCTTTTTTGATCGGGGATTATATGAAGTGGTCGGTTATCTTATTCTGCATTATGGCCTCAGCCATGCTCATGGCAGCGGTTCAGGGGGAGAGCTACCCTCTGACGGTTGAGGGAGTGGGGACGGTAACCGTTCCTGCTGACGTGGTCACCATCTCCGTCTCTGTGGTCAGCAACAATGAGAATATGAGCCTGGCCCAGTCTGAGGTGGGAGAAGAGATGGACCGGGTGACATCCGCCCTGAAGAAGGCGGGGGTCAAGGATGAGGAGGTCCTTCCCGGCCAGGGAAGCGGTATATCCAGTTTCCAATCATCAAGCAATGTCTGCAAGACAGTGAATAACACCACTGTTTGCGAGAATACCACTCAGAGTGCATCCACTCTGCAAAGATCGGCAGTGGTCCGTCTGAAATCTGTGGATGAGTCCAGGATCAATAAGGTGCTGGATGCCGCCCGGTCGGCGGGAGCCAATGCCTATGTGGCAGGATACGGCCTGAAGGATGCGAGCGATGCCCTGGCAAAAGCTCGCAAGGAAGCCCTGGCCGACGCCAGGAAGAGTGCGGAAGCCGTCGCAGAGGATGCCGGTGGGAGCCTGGGGAAAGCAATGGATATCTTCACCTATCCCAATATGGGGATCGACTATTCCTATGGCAGCGGCTCGGGCGAGAGCGGGATGGTCGATGTCAGCGCCAGGGTCATGGTAACTTATGAGTTTATTTTATAAAGAGACTTCAAAGACGTAAATAAGTGGGGTTAGTCTATGAGAAAAGTGTGTATTGTTTTGATGGGGATGCTGCTGGTCTCCTTAGCCGGACCGGCAATTGCAGCCGATAGTGAGAGCAATCTCTCTAAGCTCAGGGTAGAGGGCGAGGGCAAGGTGAATGTGGCTCCTGATATGGCAACCATCGTTTTAGGGGTAGAGAGCCGGAGCACCAGCGCTGCAGAAGCAGTGAGCGAGAACGCCATGCTGATGAACAAGACCATCAACGCCCTGCTTGAAGCGGGCATCAATGAGAGCCAGATGCAGACCAGCAGGTTCAGTCTGACCACACTGCTCCAGGATGATGAGACCCTGACTGCAGATGATAATGAGGAGGCTCCAGTCTTCCTGGCCACCAATCAGGTCACAGTGAAGCTGGAGGATACCGATGAAGTGGGCCGGATTTTGGACGCTGCGGTGGGCGCGGGCTCAAACAGCATCCAGGAGGTCAAGTTCGACCTCAAGGATCCGACTCCTCAGAATGATGAGGCCATGACAATTGCCATCAAGGATGCGCAGAGAAAGGCCCAGGTCGCCGCCAGCGCAGCCGGAGTGGAGCTGGGCAGGATCCTGGAGATGACCGTCGGCTACAGCTATGTCATGGAGGCCTCAAGAAGCTATTCATTTGCATTGGCCGCCACACCCATCCAGCCGGGAGAGATGGAGGTCTCAGCCAGCGTGAGTCTGGTCTACGAGATCCTATAAAAGGAATCCAGGAGGCATTATGCCTCCACTTTTTCATCGATCAGAAGATCAGATATACATCGGCTCGGGCGGCTCGGAGGCCTTCGGTGCCGGCCCCTCGCCAAATAACTCCTGGAACTTCCAGACTACATAAAGCTCGCACTTGAAGTTCTCTCTTATCGCTTTCATCAGCCTGTCCTTGCTCAGGCCGTCATAGTAGATCTCCCGGTTGAAACGAATGCTCTGCATATCCGGTCCAGCAGGTTGGATCTCGAAGCTGGAATCCTGAAAGAGAAGGTCATAACGTATCTGCCACTTCAACCTCTCTTTCTCAGGGAGTGGAAGGGCGGCGAAGGCCTTCTGATGATCCTCTGCCAGCTTTATCCGGCTGAGGATCACAATCATATCCGGGTGCTCTTTGGGCTGAATGATGCTCAGGTACCGGCCCGACCGGGCGGGATACTCGGCTGCGATCTGAAAATTGAGGCTCTCATCTTCCAGCTCCGCATTGAATAGATCTTCCTGCACCAGCCAGTTCTTGATCTTATCTCGAACCGCGGCTGCATCTTGGCTGATCATTGCGCAATATCAACTCCTCTGATTCCGATTTAGAATGAAGAAAAAAAGGTGAAAAATGCCAGCGCTTATTTCAGCACCTGATGCAACTGGAAACGGTGAATTCCCAGCTTTCCTTCATAGTTGGCAGCAGTTATCTTCAGGATGCCGGGCACATGACAGGCGGCATGGATCCCTGCCCGCATGGCATTCTCTATTGCCCCCCGGTCAACGCCATTGATCACTATCTCAAAGACGCAGGAGACATCCTCGGCCAGAGTGCAGACGCCGTCCTCCCGGAGCGATGTGCAGAAGGCGGAGTTGGTAGAGGCCTTCAGGAACTTATATTTTGAGCCCACCTTCGATCCGCTGGAGACAACTCCTCCCGGGAAGGGAGTGATAGCCCCTTCTACCTTGCGAATGGAGTCTATCGCCGCTTCGGCTGCAGTCAGGGCGGACATCTGGTTCTGGCCCATGATCAGGAAGTTGCCCCCGGCAATTCCTTCCACCGCTCCAAAGCTGTTCTCGATGGTAAAGTCCCCGGACATGAGAGGTATCTTCCAGATATTCCGGCCGTACATCTCCTCCGACTTCTGGTAGCCATCGCCAAAGAAGCTCAATTTTTTGCCGGTATCAAACTGCGTTTCCGCATCATGCATGCCACTGAAAGCCGCGGCTGTGGGGGCGGTGAGTACGCACTGGCCCAGCCTCATGAGAAGGGAGTTCTCCAGGTTCTTGAGGCCCATGTTGCATATCAGAATGTTCACTCCCGGTCGGCCGTCCACTGTCTCTCTGCCGTCGACGAAGCACTCAATACCTGCCTCAGCCGGACATCCGATCACCGAGGTTCCAAAGCCGGTGGCTTCCCTGGCCGCTTCCAGGGCCCATCTCTCGGTCACTGCTGTGATCTGCACCCTTGCCATTTTAATGGGAAAAGCCTCAGCAAAGGTATCATCGATTTGTACACCATTGATCTCCATAAGTATCACCTCAAAATTTCAATCCGGATTATATGCCGCAAGAATAAATCCCCCTTTTCCCTCAGGAGCGTTTGCCAGGGCGGCAGCGGCGCAGACCGGCCTCTCAAAGGAGAGGTTAAAGGATTCGCGAGCGAATCCAGCGGCATCTTCGGCGGACAGCGAGATCTCATCGAAATCGGTCTTCTCGTATGTCGCCACCATCATTGCCTGATCCTCATCCAGCCTGAACTGCTTCACCCGCAGCTCGTCTTTGCTGGCGATTCCCAGCCAGGCTAGGTCTGCGCCCACTGCTCCTGCGATGCGGGGTGTGTCCAGCTCATCCCTCTCATGGCCAAAAGCGAGCAGGCTGAGGGCCATGGCGTCACCCGGACTCTGGCCGTCCTCGATCCTTTCCGTTATCATATCGGTGTGGGTGCCATTGGAGACCACAGCCACGTCTTCTGCCACCCGGATGCAGTTGTAAGAGATGTAAGGATTTACTGCCAGGTCAGCGAGATTCAGTGGGGATACGGTTATCGCCTTCCCCTGGACCCGGGCGGTTCGGTTGGGAAAAGAGCGGGAGGAGACTCTATAGGCTACAAAGCTCCTTCCCCGGGCACGGCCCACGACCACGATCCGGCCTACGTACATCTTCAGTCAACCAGATTGAACCGGGCGATGTTCCTGTCTGCCAGAGCCTTGATATACTTCAGCATATCCGCGCCGCCCGGCTTCTTGAACAGGTGCTTATAGCGGCCCTGCAGGCTCAGATACTCCTCCACCGGCCTGGGCCGGCGGATCTTCTTCACACCCACCAGATTTCCGTCCACATACTCTGTGAGGGGCCACAGGCCTGTCTCCACTGCCAGGCGGGCAAGCTCGATCATGGTCCCGGCATCGAATGTCCAGCCGGTGATGCAGGGGGCATTGACCTGGATATAGGACGGTCCATTGGCCTTCAAGGCCTCCTTGACCTTCCTTCTCAGGTCCACCGGATAAGCCACCGAGGCGGTGGCCACATAGGGGACACCATGAGCCAGGGCGATGGCCGGCATATCCTTCTTGGGCCGGGGATTGCCCAGCGATTCCGATCCCGAGGGAGTGGTGGTGGTGTGCACGCAGAAGGGGGTAGAGCCGCTGCGCTGCACTCCGGTGTTCATGTAAGCCTCGTTGTCATAGCAGACATAGAGCACCTTATGGCCGCGTTCGAACATGCCGGAGTTCGAGCCCATGCCGATATCGAATGTGCTTCCGTCTCCTCCGATCACTACCACATTGGTATCCCGGCCCTGACGCTTGAGCATTACCTCCACTCCGGAGGCTACCGCGGCGGCATTCTCGAACAGGGAGTGAATCCAGGGAACGCACCAGGCGCTCTCCGGGAAGGGGGTGGTGACAACCTCCAGGCAGCCGGTAGGCGAGACCACAATGGTGTTCGGCCCGGCTGCATCTAAGACCAGCCGGATGGTGGTGGGCATGGCGCATCCCGCACAGGCCCTGTGGCCCGGTGCCAGCAAAGATCTTTCCATTTTTATAGCCTCCTAAAGAATCTCCTTTCTCAGGTCCAGGAACTCGAATTCGCTCTCGATTCCTTTCTGGGCAGCAATGGCCTTCTCCACCATCTTTCTTATGTCCTTGATGGTGATGTCGCGACCGCCAAGGCCTGCGGTAAAGCCGATAATAGGCGTTCTGATATTGCTGTTATAGAACGCTGCCTTGAGGTCCGTCACCAGGCCTGCCTCGTTTCCTATGGATACGTCCTTCTCCACCACTGCAATCACCCTGGCTCCGGACAGGGCCTTGCGCAGGGCGGCAACTGGGAAGGGCCGGTAGCATCTGACCTTGACCAGGCCCACACGGATCCCCTCAGCCCTCATCTCATCGATGGCGTCCTTGATGGTGCCGATGACCGAGCCCATGGTAACTAAAACCACATCCGCGTCCTCGGCGTAATAGCTGTCGATGAGCCCGCCGTAATACCGGCCAAAGGCCTTCTGGAAATCCCTGGCTACCTGATCTATCTTCTCCAGGGCTTTTTGATGGGCGGCGAACTGCTGGTAGCGGAACTCGGTAAATGTGGAGGGATCGGCGAATGCTCCAAAGGTCATCGGATTGTTCGGATCCAGGATGTTCCCTGGCTTGAAATCAGGCAGAAACTCCCTGGCCTTCTCCTTGTCCAGAAGCTCAACCGGCTCATAGACATGCGTCAGGATGAATCCGTCCATGCAGACCATGATTGGAGTTCTTATCTCCGGGTCCTCGGCGATCTTATAGGCCTGGAGGGTGGCGTCCACTGCCTCCTGCACATTCTCCACATAGATCTGCAGCCATCCCACATCGCGAGCGCCAATGGAGTCCTGCTGGTCGTTCCAGATGTTCAGGGGAGCGCCCAGGGCCCGGTTGGCCACGGTCATCACAATGGGCAGCCTCATGCCGGATACATTGTAGAGGACCTCGTACATCAGAGCCAGTCCCTGGCTGGTGGTCGAGGAGTAGCCTCTTCCGCCGCAGGCGGTGGAGCCGACCAGAACGGAGAGGGCCGAGAACTCGGAATCGACCGTCAGAAATTCGCTGTCCAGCTCGCCGTCCGCCACCAGTTGAGAGAGGTTTTCCACAATATGGGTCTGCGGGGTAATGGGATAGGCGGAGATCACATCCGGCCGGCAGCACATGACTGCATGGGCCACTGCATAAGAGCCCTCCACCACTTTCATATTGGCAGTATTCTGGGGTATACTGCTATCGCTTTCTTTGCTCATCACTTCTCCTCCAACACCATAGTAATCGCCATGCGTGGACATTCATTGGAGCACACGCTGCAGCCCTTGCAGTAATCCAGGTCGGGGACGAACTGTCCATCCACCTGGTGGATACAGCCCTCAGGACAGTAGATTGCACAGAGGCTGCATTTTATACATGCCTTATGATCGACAACGGGCACAAAAGTCCGCCAGGCACCGGTCTTGGTCATTTGGGTGCTGCACGGATCTACCAGTTTACCGGCCTTAAGTTCCATCACATGACCCTCTCATAGGCTGTTTTAATGGCCAGCAGGTTCTTCTTTCCCAGCTCTCCCCGGAATCGCTCGGATATGGCCTTGTTCAGGCTATCCAGCCCGATCTCTTTGCTAGCACCCGAGAATGCGCCCAGCATCGTGGTGTTCACAATGGGCCTTCCTAAGACCTCCATAGCGATCTTGGTGGCGTCGATGGTGATGACCTCGGCCCTGGTATTCAGCTTGAGCTGCTCTCTTGGCCTGTCGGTGTTGATTATTATCTTGCCGTCCGATTTGAGTCCGCCGGCCACATCGACCACATCCAGAAGGGTCACGTCCTGGACGATGACATAGTCTGGCTCATAGATCTGGCTTCTCACTCTGATGGGTTTATCGGCTATTCTGGCAAAGGCCATAACCGGCGCACCCCTCCTTTCCACTCCAAAGGCCGGAAATGCCTGAGAGAACCTTCTGTCCTCAAACGCGGCAACGGCTATTATCTCGGCTGCTGTGACCGATCCCTGACCACCACGGCCGTGTAATCGTATCTCTTTCAAGGGCTGACCTCCTGTATCTTGCGGGCTGATCTCCTCAACTGCTGCGAAAGAGAGATGAGCAAATATATCTCTTTCGGAGCCCGGGCCGGACGGGGAATTGAAAAACAGAATATAATTCAATCTGGACAAAAAATAAGGAAATGGAGGAGCTTTAGGAGGGAAATAGCTGGTCCGGTTTCCGGATAGCTATGGGGTTAAATCGCCTCGCAGCCCCGCTCTTTGGTCCTTACCCGAACCACGTCCTCCACCGGATAGATGAAGATCTTGCCGTCCCCGGCCTCGCCTGTCTGGGCCACATTGCAGATCAGATCGATGACGCTATCCGCATCCTTGTCCTCTACCACCATCTCCAGCTTCATTTTCTGCAAAAACTCCACTTTATAGTCTCCTGCCCTCCACTGCAATCTGACCCCTTTCTGCTTTCCTCGGCCTCTGACCTCGGTCACCGTCATTCCCGAAAAGCCCTTCTGGTCCAGCTTATCGCGCAGCAGGTAGAGCTTCTCTGGCCTTATTATGGCTTCTATTTTCTTCATTATGACCCTCTCGTTTCTCATTATGAGCTACATGTATGCCCCTTCCCCATGCTGGCTGAGGTCCAGGCCCACAGACTCCTCTTCGTCCCTTACCCGCAGACCCATGGTGGCGTCGATTATCCTGGCCAGGGCCACAGTGACCAGGAAGGAGTAGAGCCAGGTGGCTGCAATGGCCAGGATCTGTACCATGAGCTGATGGGAGTTGCCCGCCAATAGGCCGGTGGCGCCGATGCTGGCAAATATGCCGGTGGCTAAGACTCCCCAGGTGCTGCCGATACCGTGGCAGGCCAGGACGTCCAGGGAGTCGTCGACCTTCTTGCTGCCCCGAATCAGTATGATGGCATAGTAGCCGGCGATTGCAGCCACGACTCCTATAGGCACTGCCGCCAGAGGGGTCACATATCCCGCTGCTGGGGTGATGGCAGCAAGGCCAGACACGGCTCCTGTCACAATTCCCAGAGCGGATGGGGCTCTATCCTTCCAGGAGAGGAGCATCCAGGTGGTCGCCGCTGCTGCAGCAGAGGTGTTGGTGGCGACAAAGGCATTGGCGGCTATGCCGTTTGCCGCCAGGGCGGAGCCGGCGTTGAAGCCAAACCAGCCAAACCAGAGCAGAGCTGCGCCCATCACTGTGGTGGGGATATTGTGGGGCTCCATGGGGTCGGTGCCAAATCCCTTGCGAGCGCCTATGACCAGGGCGATGGCCAGGGCGGAGACGCCGGCGGTGATGTGGACCACTATTCCCCCGGCGAAGTCTAAAGCGCCCATCTGGGCCAGCCAGCCTCCGCCCCAGACCCAGTGGGCGACGGGATCGTAGACCAGTGTGGCCCAGGCTAAGGAGAAGACCAGAAATGAGCTGAACTTGATCCTCTCCACGTAGCTGCCGGTGATCAGGGAGACGGTGATGATGGCGAACATGGCCTGGAAGATCATGAAGGTGAGCCCGGGGATGGTCAGGCCCTCCTTCAGGCCCATGCCCACCCCTTCCAGGCCCAGAAAGTCCAGGCCGCCTATGAGGCCATATACATCCGTCCCGAAGGCCAGGGTGTAGCCGAAGAGGATCCACTGCAGGCTTATGATGCTCATTATGGCAAAGCTGAATATGATCGTGGAGATGGCGTTCTTCTTGCGGACCATCCCTCCATAGAAGAGTCCCACCCCGGGGATCATGAGCAGGACCAAAGCGGCGCTGATCAGGACCCAGGCGTTGTCTGCGGCATTTATCGTTCCCTCATCCGCGGCTGCGGTGCCCGTCAGCAGAGCCAGCGAAAACAATAACCAGAAAGTGCGCATTGTTACCACCAATAGTCAAGGACGGCGGCGGTTTAATAAGCATATTTGGGAAGATTTATGCGAATTTCACAATGGATAAGGGATTGTCATAACTGTGACCTTGGTGGACAGAGAGATGCGGGAATCTTAAGGGCTCCAATTCAATAACAGTCAAGACACATGCGCTAAAGCTAAATAGTTTTGGCTCAGCATATCATTCAAGAAAAATACCATTGGAGGTGAGGTTCGCTATGTCTCAATCCATGAAGTTCAGGCTGGTTGCCCTGCTGCTGATGGCCATGAGCTTGATTCCGACCGTCTTGGCAGGACGGAGGGCGAATTGGGGCTAAAAAGACAATCATCATGCCAGTTCCCTGCCCCAAAAACTCTCTTATGTTTTTCCTTGATTTATATGGAGCTTCCAGCAGGAGGGGGCAGGCGGCAGCAAGGACTCCCTCACTGGATGCGGCTTTGCTCATCATCCATTCTGCAGGATCTCGTTTTAGGGGTAAGATCGGCGGCGGCAGTGTCATTCAGCTTTTCTATCCTGCTTTTCAGGGCATAAAGCTCCTCATAGATCGCCTCCAGTGCCTTATTCTGGGCGGCAAAATTGTCCAGGACGGCCTTGTGCTCCTCCTCCGCCTGAAGGTTTATTAGATAGTCGTTGTGCGCCCGGAGCCGGTCCTGGCGGTTCTGGCTCATCAGGATCAGGGATGCAGTGTAGGCGGACTGCAATGAGAATATCAAATTCATGAAGATGAACGGGTAGGGATCCCAGGGCCGGAAGTAGGCGGTGGCATTGAGGAGCACCCAGACGGCTACCAGAATGGATTGTGCCAGGATGAACCTCCAGGAGCCCAGATTGTTGTATACCCAATCGGCGAACCTCTCTCCTTTGCCAGACGGACCGGTGTCAAGGTCCTTCAGCTCGCGGATGGGGGGATGATTGTGCAGGAATGGATCGGGAAATTCCAGTTTTCTCAAATTGCGGACCTCCTGGGGTTCACATAGAAGCGAACAGCATTATAGGCATCGATCAATGAAATGGGACTGGCGCGGGCATCGTTACTCAAACCAAAACCACAAAGGTCGGTCTGCAGAGGCGGCCCACAGGAAAGAGCGAAGAGCCAATAATAGTATGTAAAAAAGGTTGAGGCTTCAGGCCTCTTCTTCCTCCTCGGGATACATGGAGACGATAATTCCCTTGGGGTCCTTCAGCAGGGCCAGGTCCCCGCCGTTGTTCCAGATGGAGGTGCTCCGGTTCCAGAAGAGGTTCTCTGCGCTGTCATCCCCCTCGCCCGTGCGCACGGTGACTTTGGCTCCCGCGGCTAAGACGAAGTCGGGGAAGGTGTAGGTATGATTCTGGGCATCGGTCAGCGTCCAGCCGGCCATATTCATGTCTGATGTGCCCTTGTTGGTGACCTCCACCCATTCGTCGTCCAGGTTTTCCTTCTCCGGGCTGGTGGCCACGAAATTGGCGGCGGTTATGGCGATCTGCGAATCGGTTGTGCTGGCGTTCTCCTCTTCAGCAAGCGCTGTGCCGAGGAACATGATGGCAAACAAGATACCTAGCGTCCCTGCAAATAGCTTATTATTCATTTATTCACCTTTCATTAATTTTTTGATTTAGCAGAATCCCAGACCGCTCTCAAGTTATATAAATTTTTCTACAGTATTATTAAACAAGCTTTTCTCTCCATCTCCACGGCATATGAATGATGATGAATTTGGCACATTCACCCCCTTTTATGCCTGCAATTGCAAAGTATTTATACAAACCACATCCAATATCAGGGAAAATCGTGGAGATAGATAATGACGCGCCATTTATTCTGGATGATGATACTGCTTGCCCTGGCGACCTCTTGCATCGCCCCGGCCAGCTCGCAGCTGTATTTCACCCTCTCCGTGCCCGATGGCTGGGATATCAC
>JAXDAR010000195.1:0-4363 GCA_034679645.1 Methanothrix sp.
ACATGTACAACAGCCGGGTGCAGCGCAATTTCTTGGGAAACTACTGGGCGGACTATTCCGGCGAGGACAAAAACGGTGACGGTATCGGTGATGAGCCGGTGGTTTTAAACCAGGATAACATAGACTACCATCCATTGACGCAGCCTGCTGAGTACTACCAGATCGCCGATGAAATCATGGCCTCTGAAATGGATACGGATATCATCCAGGCGCGGGTGGGTGAGGAGTTTGAGATCTCCCTTCCTGCCAATCCCACCACCGGCTACGACTGGAATGTTGATTATGATTCTGCCCTTCTGAACCTGAGTAGCTCGGAATATATAGTTCCATCATCCCTAGCTCTGGGGGCCCGAGGCAGTTCGGTCTATCTCTTTGAGCCCATCAGTCCGGGAAAGACCACCGTATATTTCGTTTATAAACGCACCTGGGAGAACATAGTGGCGGATGAAAGAGCATTTCAGGTGGACATATCAGCTTGATAGCAAATGGCTTGACCGCAGGGGAAGGGCGGCCATGTCCCCGCAGCCAGGCCATGAACTATTTATACCGTAATGCATGATCAAGCCCTGATCATCACAATCCTTAAGGAGATCTCAATTTGGCAAAATCCGATATCAAATCTGAGGACACATCAGATCAAAAAACAGAGGCGAAGACGCCTGCCTCCGGAAAGCCGGAGGTCAATATCGGCATGGTTGGACATGTCGATCATGGCAAAACCACTCTTGTTAGGGCGCTATCAGGAAGCTGGACAGACCAGCATAGCGAGGAGGTCAAGAGAGGCATCTCCATCCGTCTGGGCTATGCAGATGCCACCTTCAGAAAGTGCCCCAGCTGCCCGGATCCGGACGCTTTTACTGTGGAAGAGAAATGCCCCCACTGCGGCGGCGAGACTGAGGTATTGCGCACCGTCTCCTTTGTCGACTCACCGGGGCATGAGACCCTCATGGCCACCATGCTCTGCGGAGCGGCGATCATGGATGGGGCAGTGCTGGTCATATCAGCCAATGAGCCTTGCCCCCAGCCGCAGACAAAAGAGCACCTGATGGCCCTGGACATCACAGGGATCGACAAAATTGTGATAGTTCAAAACAAGATCGACCTGATGTCCAGGGAAGAGGTGATGGAGCACTATCAGCAGATCAAGGACTTTATAAAGGGTACTGTGGCCGAGAATGCACCTATTGTGCCCATTTCCGCTCAGCAGAACCTGAATGTTGATCTGGTCATCAAGGCCATAGAGGAGTACATCCCCACCCCTCATAGAGATACTGAGAAACCTGCTCTGTTGAAGATAGCCCGATCCTTTGATGTCAACCGCCCTGGAGCTGCGCCGGAGGCCCTGAAGGGAGGGGTTATTGGCGGCTCCCTGAGCCAGGGGGTGCTTCATGTCGGTGATAAGATCGAGATCTGTCCGGGCAGGCTGGTCGACTATGAGGGAAGAAAGCAATGGGTGCCCATCCAAACCAAGGTAGTAACCCTCCTGGCAGGGAGCCAGAGCCAGGAAGAGATAACGCCCGGCGGCCTGATCGGTGTAGGCACCCTTCTGGATCCCATAATGACCAAGAGCGATGCTCTGGTGGGGCAGGTGGCAGGAGAACCGGGTAAGCTTCCGGCCATCAGGAACACATTCACCATGAACATGCAGCTCCTGGAGAGAGTGGTGGGTGTCACAGACGAATCCAGCGTCGAGCCCATACATTCCAGCGAGCCTCTGATGCTCAATGTGGGAACTGCCACCACAGTAGGAGTGGTGACCAGCGCCCGTGAGGGTGGTGTGGTCCAGGTTCAGTTGAAGAGACCGGTCTGCGCCGAGAAAGGGGATCGCGTGGCTGTGAGCAGGCGCATCGGTGCCAGGTGGCGGCTGATCGGCGTCGGCTCCATAATCGACTGAAAAATTATATGAAGCAAATAGATGCCGATAGCGTGAAGGTGATCATCGACACCAACGCCCTGATGGTAGCGGAGCAGTTTGGCGTGGATATCTTCAGCGAGCTGGTGCGGCTGGGATATGTGGAATGGCTTGTCCCGGCCCAGGTGAAAGGAGAACTGGGATCACTGGCGGTGGGGGCTGATAAGGGACGGGATAAGACTGCCGCCCGTGTGGCCCTGGGCCTAGTCGAACGATGCCAGGTGGTGGGAATCGACAACTGCCCCGCTGATCAGGCCATTTTGGATCTGGCAGAGAAAGAGAACGCTGCCGTCTTCACCAATGACAGAGCCCTGAAGAAAAGATTATTTAGTAAAGGTATCACCGTAATATACCTGCGCCAGGGTCGGTACCTAGAGGCGACGAAGAAGGAGTATTGATGTACAAGAAGATGAAGCTTAAGGGTGTGGCCAGGATAGAGCCCGATCATCTGGGAGATCCCCTCGAAGCAGCAGTGGACAGAGCACTGCGGGATAAATATGAGGGCGTGGTGGACAAGTCTCTGGGGACCATCGTGGCCGTGCTCGGAGCGGATGACATTGGCGAAGGTCACATCCTGGCAGGAGACGGGTCCATCTACTATGAGGTAAACTTCGATGCCCTGGTCTTCAAGCCCGAGATGCAGGAGATAGTAGAGGGCGAGGTAGTGGAGATTGTGAAGTTCGGCGCATTCCTCTCCCTGGGGCCCTTCGATGGCCTCCTGCACGTCAGCCAGATAACCAATGAGTATATATCTTATGATGAAAAGAACGCGCGCCTGGTCAGCAAAGAGTCCAGCAAGTCCCTGGGAGAAGGGGATAGGGTTCGAGCCAGAGTGATAGCAGTTAGCCTGAATGAGAAGGAGCCAAGAGAGAGCAAGATCGGCCTGACCATGAGGCAGACGGGCCTGGGTAAGCTGGAGTGGCTTGAAGCTGTAGATGAGACCCAGAAGGAGAACGCGAGCGTCGAGGCAGAGGCAAAATGACTGAACAGGCATGCAGAGAATGTCGGAGAATAGTTGAGGGACAGGTCTGTCCCATATGCAACTCAGCCTCGCTCAGCAAGGACTGGAGCGGATATGTGGTCATCATCGATCCCAAGGAATCCATCATCGCGGAGAGGCTGGAGATCAAGCTTCCCGGCAAATACGCTTTGAAGGTGCGATAGATTGCCTACACTTCTTCTCCCTGAGGAGTTGCGGCTATTGCTCAAGAATCCTCTGGGCAAGCTGTGCAGGGGCAACGGTACCGAGTGCGTAGAGGCCATGCGAGATGAATTGCAGAAGGCGGAAAAGGTCGTCGCCGTCGGCGACATGACAGCATTCTATCTTTTAAAGTCATCGATAATTCCGGACCTGGCGGTGGTGGACAACAAGACCAAGAGGTCCCAGATTCCTGATCACATACTGCAAAGCCTGGAGCACGATAGTTATAAGAGGGTAGAGGTAAAAAACCCGCCCGCCACATTGACCGAAGAGCTAATAGACCTCATCAGGAATTCTCTGGCCGGAGAGGAGCGGGTGAAGATAGTGGTGGAGGGAGAAGAGGATCTGGCAACCCTTCCTGCAATTCTCTATGCTCCTACTGGCTCTGTGGTGGTCTACGGACAGCCGGATGAGGGAAGTGTCTTGGTGAAAGCGACACCTGATATGAAGAAGTATATTGATGAATTAACGAAAAAAATGATTGTGGAGGAATGAAATTGGAGATAAAGGTCATTGTTGAGAAGAACAATCCCATGCTGAACCGCAGGGAGATAGTCTTCAAGGTTATTCACGATGAGTCCACGCCATCCAGAAAGAGCATCGTGGAGAGGCTGGCGGCGACCATGAACTCGAAGGCCGGCCTGGTCTATGTGGACAGACTGAACACCGAGTTCGGAAAACGGGAGACACAGGGATATGCCAAGATCTATGAGACAGCAGAGAGAGCAGCTCAGGTGGAGCGGGCCCATATCATAGAACGCAACACATTCACCAAGCCCGAGGAAGCCAAGCCGGAGGCAAGCTAAATGGCAGCGAAAAAGAAAGCCAAATCCGGTGAGGTAAAGGGTGTATCCAAGTATTACGAGCTTGGCGGGGATTCGATAAAATCCAAAAAGTCAGTCTGCCCCAGATGCGGAAACGGCGTCTTCCTGGCGGACCACGGCGACAGACAGAGCTGCGGCAAATGCGGCTACACTGAGTTCAAGAAATAAATCGGAATCCAGGTCACGATTTCGGACCTGATTTCATTCTTTTAAAGACCTCTTCGACTGGAGAGTTTATCTGCTTGTTTTGTGAGTTGTTCCGTTGTTCATGCCGGGCATTATTTAAGCCTTGAAGACAGACATTATCCAGGGTGTTCACTTGGATCTATTCAGTACTCTATTACCTCTGTTTGTAGTATTGGCTATACTATCACAGGCGATCAAGATAGTGCGGGAATATGAGAGGGTGGTCATATTCCGCCTGGG
>JAXDAR010000196.1:0-2947 GCA_034679645.1 Methanothrix sp.
GCCGCAGAGGAGATCGGCGGGAGCGAGGACCGGCAGCTTATCGACTATATAGTGAGGGGTGAGGGCGAGGCTACATTCCGGGAGCTGGTGGAGGGCCTGTTGGCAGGAAAAGAGCTTAAAGGAATTCCGGGACTCTCCTACAATGATCCGAACGGGAAAGGTATGGTCCACAATCCCTCCCGACCTCTGCTCGATGTAGCGGACATCAGGATGCCTAACCGGGATGACCGCCTGATCACTGAGGGTTTCTACAGCTTTGATGTGCCCATCGACTCGGTGGAGACCAGCCGGGGGTGCACTCAGGGCTGCAAGTTCTGCTCCATCAACCTCATGTACGGCCGCCACTTCCGCACCTTCCCCATCGAAAGGGTGGTCGAGGATATCCGGGACGCCGAAGAGCATGGTGCGGGCTCGATATTCTTCCCGGATGACAACATCACCCTGAATCCCAGGAGGTTGGAGAGGCTCTGCCAAGCGATAATCGATGCCGGGCTCACTCATCTTCGCTACAAGACCCAGGCCTCAGCTTCCGGTATCGCCTCCAGCAAGAGGCTGGTGGATAAGATGGGCGAAGCGGGTTTTGATGGCGTCTTCTTGGGGGTGGAGAGCATCAATAAGAGGAACCTGGAGTTTTTGGGCAAGGGCAAGATGTCCAATGATGCCGAGACGGCAGTGCAGTATCTGCATGATAACAACATCATCGTCTCCACCGGCCTGATCGGCGGAAACCCGGATGACGATGAGGAGGACCTGTGGGAGAACTTCCGCCTCGCCCGCAGGCTTAAGGTGGACTTTCCCATCTTCTATATCTCCACTCCCTATCCCAAGACCGAGATGAGAGCGGAGCTGGAGGAGATGGGCCTTGTGACCAAAAATGACTTCACCAAATACGATGGCATGCATGCCAATCTCAGGACAAAGCACCTCTCAGACGAAGAGGTGCAATACATCACCTGGGAGATGAATGCCCGCTACTACGACCTGGACTGGATCAGGTATAACAAGGTCAAGAAAATCTACCCCAAGTGGTTTGCGGGAGAGATCAGGAGGCTGGCACCCTTCTATGCCAAAAGAAAGCTGGAACTGGCCACGGGGAGAAAGAAGCCCCGGGATTTCTTCCGGGAGGATTTAGAGAGCGGGGAGCTGTGTAAGGGAGTGGTCTAGGGCCGGATTAAGGGCGAGAGGGCCAGGGCTCTGGTGAGTCTCATAGACCTTTCCTTCATATCTGGCCTTCACCACGGACAACATCAATCACCCTCATGAACATAAGAGTTCAGGATTTAAATATTCTTCTGTTTCTTAATATGTTAAAATAGGCATCTGGCTATTTCGGGCCGGATTTCCCATCGCTACGACCTTTTTCAGCTCGTTTTCAATTTTGATGAAATGCCACCAAAGAATTAAAGAGCCATCCACATACATCCTCTCTTGAATTCAAAGGGGATGGCAGGAAAGTGGCGAGGAGAAAAAGGAACAGCATTACCAATATCAATGGGCTGAATTCAGCAGGACAGGAGGCACCCGCTCAGGCGAAGAACGCCCATCTGGATATTTCTATGCTGGAGACCTGGCTGTGGGATGCAGCCTGCGCCATCCGGGGGGCGACGGATGCGCCCAAGTTCAAGGACTTTATCCTGCCTTTGGTCTTCTTCAAGCGGCTCTCCGACGTCTTCGAGGATGAGTTTGCCGCTCACGTCCGGGAATACGGAGACGAAGAGCTGGCCAGGACCATTGTTGAGGAGGACCTGGCCCACTCTTTGAAGACGGGCAGCACTCCGATAATCAGATTCTATATCCCCGGTAATTATAGCTGGAGGTCCATCAGAAATCACGGTGCAGATGGCCGGCTGGGGGAGTTTGTGACCGAATCCCTGCGGGAGGTGGCCAGGCTCAATCCCGATCTGCAGGGCGTCCTGGATATCAAGGACTACAACGAACGCCAGTCAGGGCAGCGCACTTTAGACGACGACCGCCTGGGGGCGCTCATCGAGATTCTCAGCCGGCACAGATTGGGGCTGGAGAATGCCGAGCCCGATATATTAGGAAGGGCGTATGAGTATCTGCTGCGCAAGTTCGCCGAGGGGCAGGGGCAGTCTGCGGGGGAGTTTTACACTCCGAAAGAGGTGGGAGACCTCATTTCCGAGCTGATCGACCCCGTGCCCTACAGCACCATTTACGATCCGGCCTGCGGCTCAGGAGGCCTCTTGATCAAGGCCCGGCTGCTCTTCGAGCGGCGTCACCCGGATGAGCGGTCGCGGGCGCCCAGGTTGTGGGGCCAGGAGCTAAATCCTGTCACCTTCGCCATGGCCAAGATGAACATGTTCCTGCACGACTACACCGACTCCAGCTTCGCTATTGGCGACACCTTCAGAAAGCCGGGATTCGGCCCGGAGGGCTCGCTGGTGCAGTTCGACTATGTGGTGGCCAATCCGATGTGGAACCAGGACAACTATGATGATTCCTTCTACGAGAACGATGCCTTCAACCGCTTTAGCTTGGGCACACCGCCACGCTCCTCGGCGGACTGGGGATGGGTGCAGCACATGTTCGCCTCCCTGAAGGATGGCGGGAGGGCGGCGGTGGTCCTGGACACGGGTGCGGTCTCCAGGGGCTCGGGGTCGAGGTCCTCGAACCGGGAGAAAGCCATCCGGCAGGCTTTTGTCGAAGCGGATGCCATTGAGGGGGTGGTGCTGCTGCCCGAGAACCTGTTTTACAATACCACCGCCCCTGGGATCATACTGCTTTTAAGAAAGAGAAAGCCGGAGGAGAGAGCGGGGCAGATCCTGCTGGTCAATGCCTCCAACTACTTTGTGAAGGAGAAGCCCAAGAACGCCCTCACCCCGGAGGGAATTGGAGCGGTGGCGGAGGTCTACCAGAGGTGGGAGACGAGAGAGAAGCTGAGCCGGATAATCACGCAGGAGGAGGCGAGGGAGGCGGACTACAACCT
>JAXDAR010000197.1:0-28518 GCA_034679645.1 Methanothrix sp.
TGGTTGTAGATCGGGTTAAAGAGGAGAGCCCGCCGGTCTAGCATTTCAGAGGTGATGTAAATATGTGGGGCACATCCAGGGGCATTGCTGAGAAGATAAAAGCCACCGGCCCCCTATGGGTTAAAGAGGTGGCAACAAACGGCTCCAATCGGGTTAGCTTCTTCAGCCAGTTGCAGGGAATGAAGATCTTCGATCGAGAGGGCGACTCTGTGGGCAAGCTTGCCGACCTCACCCTCCGGCCTGGCGATACCCTGCTGGAGATCTCGCGCATCGTCTACACCTCCAATATCCTGGGAGAGAAGGTCATCCTGCCCATCTGCAGCGTCAGCAGCATCAACGGCGATATCCGCCTGGATGTCTCCAGAGACGAGATTCCGCCGGGGAGACTATCCGAGGATGAGCTACTGGTTACCGAGACCATCCTTGACCGGCAGATAGTGGATATAGACGGCCTGAAGGTGGTGAGGGTAAACGATATCCTCATTGGCCAGGTCAAAAGCTCCCTCTGCCTGGTGGGAGTGGACGTCGGCTTCAAGGGAATAATCAGGAGGCTGGGATTGGGCGACCTCCCCGGCGGCCTGATGGCCAGACTGCCCAACCGTATCGTGCCCTGGTCTTATATCGATCCCCTCGACCCCAACCTGCGCAGCCTTCACCTCAAGATCTCCAGAAAGACCATCAACGATCTTCATCCTGCTGATATCGCTGATATCCTGGAGGATCTGAACAACAGGGATCGTCTCCTCGTTCTCGACTCCCTGGAGGAGGAGACAGCGGCCGAGGCCATGGAGGAGGTGGATCCGGAGGTGCAGGCCACCATGGTCAATCAGATGGAAAGCGACGACGTGGCCGACATCCTGGAGAATATGAATCCCGACGACGCTGCCGACCTCCTGGGTATCATGCCCGAGAACAAGGCCACCGAAGTGCTGGAGCTGATGAACGAGGATGAGGCAGAAGAGGTCAGAGAGCTGATGAGCTACAGCGAAAGCTCTGCCGGCAGCCTCATGACCACCGATTACGTCTCCGTCCCCTCCGGCTGCACAGTATCGAATATCTTCTCCATACTGAGGAGATCGGGGCAGGAGGTGGACATGATCTATTATATCTATGTTCAGAGCGATTCCGGTCGGCTTTTGGGAGTCATGTCTCTGCGCGATTTGCTCCTCGCCGATCCCGACGATACAGCGAGCAGCGTCATGAAAATAGAGGTCCTGAGCGTCCTTCCCTCTTCGACCATCGAAGAGGTCGCAAACCTGCTCTCGAAATACGATTTCCTGTGCGTGCCCGTGGTCGATGAAGAGGGCAGGATCCTGGGGATAGTGACCTTCGATGATGCATTGGATGAGATAATTCCCGAGGACCTGAGAAAGCGCATGCCCTGGAACTACCATAAGCTGCGCCGGGTCCGAGGGATGGCCTGATGGATTCAGCGGCCGGCCTTAAAGGCAGAGTGCCCCGGATCTCCCTGGCCAGGCTGGCGGTATTGCTGGCCATCATCGGGCCGGGGATAATCACCGCCAATGTGGATAACGATGCCGGCGGAATCACCACCTACAGCATCGCCGGGGCTCATTTTGGCTACTCACTCCTATGGCTGCTCATCCCCATAACCTTTGCCCTGTTTGTGGTTCAGGAGATGTGCGCCCGGATGGGGGTGGTCACGGGCAAGGGGCTGGCCGATCTCATCCGGGAGCGGTTCGGGGTCAAGCCGACGGTGGTTCTTCTCCTCGGTTTCATCATTGCCAACCTCTGCACCACCACTGCCGAGTTCGCCGGGGTGGCGGCGAGCATGGAGATATTCGGGGTGAGCAAGTATGTCTCAGTTCCACTGGCTGCGGTCCTGGTCTGGTCGATCGTGGTCATGGGCAACCGCCGATCTTTGGAGAAGATATTTCTGGTTGCCAGCTCGGTCTACATCACCTACATCGTATCCGGCCTGATGCTGAAGCCCGACTGGAAGTTCCTTTTCACCCAGACGGTCACTCCCAGCCTGAGCCTGGAGCCGGGATATATCTACATGGTAATAGGGATTGTGGGGACGACCATCACCCCCTGGATGCAGTTTTACCTGCAGTCCACAATCGTAGAGAAGGGGATTAAGATCTCCGAGTACAAGTACACCAAATGGGATGTCTATGTGGGCTGCCTGATCACCGATGTGGTATCGTATTTTATCATATTCACCTGCGCCGCCACCATCTTTGCCCAGGGAATAAGAATTGAGACGGCGAAAGACGCCGCTCTCGCCCTCTTCCCCCTGGCGGGCGAGTACTCCGCATTGCTCTTCGCCTTCGGGCTTCTCAATGCCTCCCTATTTGCCGCCTCCATACTGCCCCTCTCCACCGCCTATTTCCTGTGTGAAGGGATGGGCTGGGACTCCGGATTGAACAAGAGGTTTGGGGATGCCCCTCAGTTCTACATCCTCTACACTCTGCTGATAGCCTTTGGCGCGCTTTTCATACTGATTCCTGATGCGCCACTGCTGGCGATAATGGTCTTATCCGAGGTGATTAACGGATCCTTGCTGCCCATGGTGCTGCTTTTTATTCTAATTCTGATCAATGACCGGAAGATCATGGGAAAATACACCAACGGAAAGCTCTTCAATCTGATTGCCTGGAGCACAACCATTATCATGAGCATCCTCACTGTCCTCTTAGTGGTGACGACCATCTTTCCTCTCTTGGGAAGATGATTTAAGAGGTGCCTGGCAGAGATATATAAAGCGATGAAGATCAATCAATAAAATGAGGCATTGGCTTGCAGGAACCAGATAAAGAGGGATATTCACCAGATCGCTCCAATCACCCATCCAGCAGCTGCGCTGATACTCCGGTAAAGCCATCTCCCACCGGATCAACCGAATTGTCCTCTGAATCGACTTCTGAGTCGCCTTCTGTATCCACTTCTGTATCGCCTTCTGTATCGTCCTCAATCCGATCGGAGAAGGGTCCGGATGTATTGCCCTCAGACTCCGATTCCCTCTCCGTTCCAATTGGCCAGACTGTATCTGCCCAGATGCAGCAGAACCGGGAGCTGCCCAGATTCACGGTTATCGAGTATGATGAGAGTCACTTTCTGGAGACGGAGACAAATGAGGTCGAGGACTGTCTGATATTCCGGGACCGGCCCTATACGACCTGGATCAATGTGGACTGTCCCCGGCAGGTCTATTCTCTGGAAAAGCTGGGGGCATGCTATGGGTTGCATCCCCTGGTCCTGGAGGACATTCTGACCGACCAGCGCCCCAAGGTAGAGGATTATGAGGACTACATTTTCATCGTCATGAAGATGCTCTACTACGAGGAGGAGGGTGATGAAGTGATGGGGGATTTCAGCATCGATATGGACCAGGTGAGCATAATCGTCGGCAACAATTTTATAATCTCTTTCAAGGAGAAGGATGTGGATGTCTTCCGCCCTCTGCGGGAGAGGTTGAGGATGTCCAGAGGGCGGATCAGAAAGCAGGGTCCCGATTACCTGGCCTATTCCATGATCGATTCGATCGTCGACCACTACTTTGTGATCATGGAGAAGCTGGGCGACAGGTTCGAGGAGCTAGAGGATTCGGTGGTCTCCAATCCGGAGCCGGGTATCCTTCCCGCCATCTACAATCTGAAGCGGGATATGCTCTTTCTGCGAAAATCGGTCTGGCCTCTGCGGGAGGCGATAAGCCGTATGCAGAGGATGGACTCTCACCTCATCTCCGAGACCACCAGGATATACCTGAGGGACGTGTACGACCACACCATCCAGGTGATCGAGAACATAGAAACTTTCAGGGATATGTCTGCCTCTCTTTTGGAGACCTATCTCTCCAGCCTGAGCAATAAGCTAAATGAGGTGATCAAGCTCCTTACCATCATCTCCACCATATTCATCCCTCTGACCTTCCTGGCGGGGCTGTACGGCATGAATTTCACCCACATGCCGGAGCTGCAGCACCCCTGGGGCTATCCTGCCGTCCTGGTGATGATGCTGCTAGTGGTGGCGGTGATGCTGGCGTACTTCTATAGGAAGAAATGGATTTGATAAGCAGTGATACTGGTTGGCTCTGCTATTGCCATTCCGTCAGCTTCCACCGCACCCGCTCCGCCACCGGGCCCTCGATCGGCTCATTGATGGCCAGCGTTCCTTTCGCCACCTTCAGCGGTCCAGCAGAAGAAAAGGGCTTACAGTCTTATCAAGGCCTCATCCCTCAAAGTGTTTGTATAGTTTGTGCGCCTTCTCGATGGTCACGATCTCCAGGATCCGGATTTGCTCCTCCTCTTCGCGGATCTGATAGAACACGGTGAACGACCGCCCAATATGAAATCGATAGAGCTTGAACTCCAGATGCAGCAACTCTTTGTCCCCACCCTGGCCGGGAAAGGGATCCTTGGCAAGTGCGTGGCACTTTTCCTTGATGATCCTCTGGCTCTTCTCCGGAAGATCTGATAGATATTTCAGAGCCTTTCTATCGATCACCACCCTGAGGCTCAAGGAGGCAGCTCCACAAAATCCCCCTCCTCTGCAATTTCCTTCAAGTGCTCGATCAGGCGGGCTTTCTTCTCCCTCTCGATCATCTCGGCCAGGAGTTGGCTGAAGGTCTCTCCCGGTCTCTTAAGATCTGATAGCTCCGACCATACCGGCTCCGTGACCGCAAGGCGCTTTGTGGCAAGCATGAATATATTGTAAAGATTGATAAGCAGATATAGCTTTTGCAGCTCCAGCAAGTATCTTGATCGGGATAGACCCGACTGCTTTTATTGTTAGCTTTCTCCCTGCCACTCCGCCATCTGCCGGCGCACCCGCTCCGCCACCGGGCTCTCGATCGGCTCATAAATGGCCAGCGCTTCTCCTGCCGCCTCAGCGCCTCCGCTCGCTTCCCCAGGCGGTCTTGCGCCAGGCTCATATTCCAAAGGGCGTTTGCTTCGCCTCTTTTATCGTCGATCTCTCTGCTGACCTTTAATAAGAAAAACTACCTCTTCATATCCTTACAAAACGCCCGCGAGTCAGCTCCCGCAGCCTCCCGCGCTGGTGGTATCTGCGAACTGGACATCGGGCATGCTCGGATACCTGGCCGCAGACGGTTGAACGGGATTGAAGCATTTGCTCTTAATGGTTGTCTATCTGATGCTTCTTGAATCCGCCCACGGATAAGGAGCAAAGAAGCATAGTCTGTTCCCCGCTAACGCGCTGCGCGCCCACGGCCTGGAGTGCGCCAGAACCACTTTCACGGGAGGGCCAGCAGGCCCGACTCGCGGGGCACCCAAAAGAAAGCACATGATAGCGCTGTAATTTCCGAGACTCTATCTCTACTTCTGCCATGTTCAGCTATAAATATAACTTCCATCTACTATTGCACAATGAAGTATACAGTCATCCTTGAACCTCAGGAAGAAGGGGGCTATACTGTTCGCTGCCTTGAACTACCGGGGGCAATTAGTCAGGGAGAGACGAAAGAAGAAGCTATTACGAACATCAAAGAGGCAATAGGGCTCGTCTTAGAGGTTCTAAGCCAGGATTTGATGGTCGGGACCAATGCCGAGATCGTTAGAGTAGAGCTAGCGGATGTCTGTTAAACTCCCGGTGATCTCGGGCGAACTGCTGATTAAGATCTTGGTCAGAAAAGGATTTTCCGTAAGAAGACAGGCAGGGAGTCACGTAGTCGTTCAGAAGGATTGTATAGTTTTCTCGGTTCCACTTCACGATGAGCTCAAAAAAGGCACGCTTAAAGCTATTTTAAAGCAATCAGGACTAAGTGCAGAAGATCTTTTAAAATAGACTTTTGAATAAATGAATGAGATCCGCTGGCGTCATCCTGTTGTCCCTCCATTCATCGCCATAGAGGTTGTAGCAGGCTTCTGCTACTACCTGGTTGGGGTAAAGGAAATTCACCTGATAACGGGCCAGAAAATCTATGATCTGGTGCAATTCTGCAACGCTATGCTTCCCGCCCTCAAAACAGATTGCAGATACCTCTCCGAGCACTGATACCGGTATACATAGGGACATTCCATCCCGAGTGCCCACGCAGGATATCAGTTTTTTATATCACCCTGGGTGGATGCCTCTCCGCCGCTGGCTGTTGTCTCCCAGTGCAAAGAACAGGAGATCTGCATCGATGGTTACATCTGTCATCTCTTGCTCCGGAATGCCCTGCGGATCTTTGCCAGCATCTCATCATGTTCCTCTTTTGTGATTGCCTTGAGGATGTTGCCATGATTATCAGTGATGCCCCATAGGGCAGGGGTTATTGTGATCAAATTCCAGAGAATCGGAAGGCTCATCTGTCATATATGGCTTATGTACACATCGATCAATTAAATGCGTTGCGGTGCATCTCTCCAGCAAGGAGAGAAAGCAGAACGCTGCCAGTCCAACGGGAAGCACATCCAGCAGTGAAGATCCTCTCGGGAAGATTTTCCGCCACACTGCTGCTCAAGGGGGCAGCTGGACGAAATCGCCTTCATCGGCTATTTGCTTCCGATGCTCGATCGGGCAGGCCCATCTTCTCCCTCTCGATCACTCCTGCCACTCCGCCAGCTTCCGGCGCACCCGCTCCGCCACCGGGCTCTCGATCGGCTCATAAATGGCCAGCGCTTCTCCTGCCAGCTTCACTGCCTCTGCTCGTTCTCCCAGGCGGTCCTGCGCCAGGCTCATGTTGAAGAGGGCGTTTGCTTCGCCTCTTTTATCACCTATCTCTTGGGTTATCTTCAGTTGCTGCTGGTAGTGCTCGATCGCTTTCCTCGGCTCGCCCAGGGCGGCGTAGGCTGCGCCCAGGTTGCCCAGGTGCGCGCCTTCCATACTTCGATCCTTGAGCTTCCGGGCAGCAGCGAGTGCCGTCTCCAGCCAGCGGATCTTCTCCCTGGGGTGCAGGCGCAGATCCAGCACATAGACGCCTGCGTTGGGGTAGGAGCTGCAGAGGCTGGTAGCATCAGGGCTATTTTCCAGGTTCTTTTCCGCCCAGGACTGGCCTTTTAGGATGTTGGTCTTTTCAAGATCAAAGAGATCAAGACCGGTCTGAATGCCATCCCCTCCTTTCAGGTACATACTGTCTGCCAGAGATAGTAGCTCTTGATAGTAAGCTGCATGGCCTTGATGAAGTGGTAGCAATGATTCTGCTGATATCCTGCCCAGAGCGAAGAGCCGGGCCAGGTCGTGCAGCCTGTACCTTCCATAATCTGGACCTAGCGGTCTATAATCTACGAAGCTCCATCTAACCAGCTCCCTCAGGTCTCTATTTCCCACGTCCCTGCAGATCTGCTCCTCAGCCGGGCCGTCGAATTCCGATGGAAAGACCGTCAGGTTCAGAAAAGTCTGCTTGATCTTTTCGTCAAGCCTCTGGAAGCTGAGGTTGAAGCATGCATCAACTCCCTGTTCGACTCCCTGCTCCCCAATCCTCTCCAGCCTGGTGCACTCGTCCTTCAGCTCTTCAGCATATCTAGCGGGACTGATATTTTCATAATTGGCCAGGTAGCTTGCAGCAGCTCTCAGGGCCAGCGGCATATAACAGCATAGCAGTGCCATCTCCGGCCAGGCAGGGTCAACCTCAGATGGCTTTTCAGGGTCAGAGCCGGATGTAGAGCACCAGACGCTTTTGAGCAGCTCCAATGCCTTATCTGGCTTCAAGACATCAAGGTTCTTCCGGAAGAGTCCCGAAAGCGTGATGGTCCTGCGGGAGGTGATTATGAGGCCGCAGGTCTTGGGAGGAATCAGCTTGAGGACCTGTCTGTCGTCTAGGGCGTTGTCCAGGAGAATGAGAGCTCTCTTACCCTCAAGGACTTTGAGGCACAGGGTTATAATATCAGCCTCTTTATCAGGAATCTTCTCTTGAGAATAATATGCACGGATAACAGAAGCCATGGACTGTGACGGCGTGGCTGGATTATCGCCTGTACCGTCCATGTCTACCATGACCTGACCATCTGGATAGCGATCCTTTAGCAGCTCGACCAGCTTGAAGGCCAGAGCCGTCTTGCCCACGCCACCCATACCTCGCAGGCCAATGATTTTCACGCCGCTTTCAAATTTTTCCAGCAACTCCTTCAGCTCAGCATCACGGCCTGTGAAGTCTGACGGTGGTTCCGGGATCCGGGGAAGGCCGGCGATCTCCTGAGCCTTCAGGATATTAGTGATATCATTAATATATTCAGTACCGATATGCTGGTAGACAGTGCCTTCGGGCTTGTAGATCGTGCCTTTAGAATATCGAATATCCGTCTCCATGCTCAATCTCTTAACTCATTATAGCTGCTTTTTTATCAGCCGAATAGCTTTTCTGCGGATTTCAGCAGGGAAAAAGCCATTCTCTGCGCATCATCTATTGTGCCTCCAGAAACCTCAACTGAATCCAGGATCTCGGTTGCAGACCTCAGTTTGCTCATGATCATCGTCTTATTGGGACGTTCCTTCCTGGCCTGGGCTTCGGCGAATCTGAGATCATCATCGATTGCCTGAACGGTCTCTTCATCCAGACCTGCATCCTGAAGCTTCCGGCGGAGCAACTGCAGATCCTTTAAGAACATCTCTTTGCCAAAATCTCCCTGCTTCAGAGCCTGGCGAGAGGCTGGCTCTGTCACACTGCCACCGCCTTGGATTACAATTCTGTCACCAATAAGCTGTCTGACCTGGCCGGAGGGCTTGTATATGGCACCGGTCGAGCCCCGCATGTCCACCGCCTCTCCGCCCATTGCCACCGGCCCGCTGAACTGTCCGGAGAACACCGGCCCATGGACATTGCCCGCTATGTTCGTTTGTGGACCGTGCACCGTCTGGCCCCGCTGGTCGAATACCATGCCCCTGCTCCAGGCCCCCGGCTCGGGCTCGATCTGGGGCTCTTGAGCAAAGGGGAGGCCTTTGGGCTCCGCCTCCCCTCCGGAGTAGTAAGCGAGAACGAAGTTATCCGCCGCCTCAAAATGCAGTATGGGATGCTGCCTCCCCTTCGTCCTGGCGGGCACCTTCTCTCTGGCATACATGGCCAGGTCTGCAGCCCTCACAAAGCCGTCCTGCTCGGAGGCGCCCCGGCCACTGAAGGCCTCAATCAGGGCTAAAGTAAAAGCGCTGTACGGCTTGCCGCCCCAGGAGAGTTCTTCCGCGGTGGATGAGGCGATGATGACCCTTCCTTTCCCCTGGGCCAATAAGCTATGGGCCTCTGGCGGCAGGGGCGCTCTGGCAAACTGCAGTCCCGGCGCTTTGAGGTCAGCCACTCCGCCGGCATGGCAGCAGTCCAGCAGAAGGAGCATCTTCTGCGCTTTGATCGCTCTGAGCTTCTCTGCAAATTCTACCCCGCTTATGGCCGTATCCTTCAATAGCTCCGTATCGTAACCGAAGGGCAGGAGATAATAGAAGTCGCCCAGGGAGGATTTCACCTGATAGCCGTGGCCGGAGAAGTAGATCACTACGGTCGAATTCTCATCAGCCCTATCGGCCAGCTTATCCAATCCGGAGAGCATCCCTGCTCGATCGGCGCCATAGCCCGTCAGAAGCTCGACCTGATCTGCAGGATAGGCGCAGCGCCCCGGATCCTTCAGATTCTGGGCCAGGCCGCGGGCGTCGTCCACGGTATTGGGCAGGTCTTCTTTCGAGCCCATGCCCATGATCAGAGCATGGCCTCCAACAAATGATTTGGACATGATTTCCTATTTCCTCTTTTGAATATCACTTTGGTGAAGTATTTTCTCTGCAGCGGGAAATTTGCTCCAGATGATCGATCATCTCTCTTACATACCGAAGATTATCCATGGAGATGCCTGCCTCATCAAGCCCGTATCTTTCTGCCTTGCGTGCAGCTTCTATTGCTTTCTTGCACCATTCCCCGGCATTTTCTTGATCGGTCGTGATCTTCGTTTTATAAATCTCAGAAAGATGAATATATGAGACCGTGTGGCTGGGGTGCAATCGTATACACTCATTATAATACTCTGCAGAAGCGTCTATATTCCCTCTAGCTCTCTCAATATCCCCTATCCCATGGCATGCATTGACATTTGAGGGATCCTTCTCAAGAGCCCACTTGAAATACTTTTCAGTTTTTTGAAGATAATTCATTTCTTCTTCTCTGTTTCCTTTTGCCGATTCCATCTTGGCAAAAGTCAGCCAAATATATCCCCGCATCAAGAGTGCCTCGATCTCTATCGGTTCAAGCTTCTCCGCTGCTTCCCCGGCCTCCAATAGCCTTGATTTGGCTGAATCATAATCACTGCTCTCGATATCATGGTTTGCCCTGAATTGCTGAAACCAAGCGAGCGAATACCATGCATTGGAATCCGTCTTATCGAGCTGAACCGCCTGGCGGAAGCAACTCAATGCATGGCCATAATCCCGGTTGACTGCCAGTGCCATTCCCCGTTCGTAGGCTTCCCGAGACGTGGCCGGCATGCTCCCGTCATTACCATAATCCGCATCTGCATGCACATTTTTTGATTTTTTCAGTGTTTCAATCAGATCTTGCGGAAATACTCCCCTCTCGCTTAATTGAAAGATGATGACGTCTCCTTCGAAAACTGGACCTTCAGGCTTGTAGATCGTGCCCGTCGACCCTCTCATATCCACCGCCTCTCCGCCCGTTGCCAGCGGCCCGCTGAACTTTCCGGTGAATGCCTGTCCCTGTATGTCGCGTTCAGTATTCGTCTGCGATCTGCAATCGGTCTGCTCCCACCGGTCAGAGGCCTTCCCGGTGCTCCCTTTCTGCACTTCATCCACCGGCCTCATCTGCTCATCGGCGAACTTGGGATCGGCCTTGTTTTCTTTCCTGTCACCAGGATCTGCCTCTTGCCTCTTCCATTCCTCCAATTGCCTTCGAACATCCTCCGCAAATGGGCTTTTTATCTGCATGCGTATTTCCAGCGCCAGTTCAGCACAATCGATAGCCTGCGTTCTCTCTCCCATCTTATCCAGCGCCAGGCTCTTGTTCCACAGGGCATTTCCTTCTCTTCTCCGATCTCCGATCTGCCTGGCGATAGCCAGGGATTTGTCCTGCAACTTTATGGCTTCTGGATATTTTCCAAGGTCGTAATAAGCCACCCCCTTATTGCCCAGAACAGCGCCTTCCCCCCGTCGGTCTCCGATATTTTCTGCTATGGTAAGGTGTTGTTCATAGAACTCGATGGCCCTGAGGTCATCACCCATGTTGCGGTAAATACTCCCGATGTTGCATAGGGCAGCGCCTTCTCCCCGCCGGTCCCTGATCTCCCTGGCGATGGCCAGAGCCTGTTCATGATACTCAAGAGCTTTTTCCAGAGTCTTTTGGCGCTCTTCGGGATTCTCTTTGTCACTGGCATGTGCGAGGTTCTTGCAGGCAATTCCCATGCGGTTCAGAGCTGTCCCTTCTCCTCTTCGATTCCCGATCTCTCTTGCAATGGCCAGAGCCTGTTTATGATACACCAGGGCTTTTTTATAATCTCCGAGGTTCTTGTAGACCATCCCGATCCGGTTCAGAGCAGTTCCCTCTCCTCTTCGATTTCCGATCTCCCTCGCTATGATGAGGGCCATCTCCTGCAATTCGAGACCCTTTTCGTACTCACCGAGGTTCTTATGGGCCATTCCCAGGCTGCTTGAGGCATTTCCTTCCCCCCTTCGATTACCAACCTCTCTTGCGATGGCCAGAGACTGTTCATGACATTCTAAAGATTTTTTGGTTTCGCCTAGACTTTTATGGGCGATTCCCAGGTTGCCCAGAACAGCACCTTCTCCCTTTCTGTCTTTTATCTGGCGAGCTGCCTTTAACGCTATGTTCAGCCGACTGATCTGATCATCCGGGTGCAGTCGCAGACTTAAAACATAATCTCCCGCTTCTGTGAGGTATGAGATGCATAGCCTCAGAGCCAGTTCTTTATCACGGCTCATATGTGAATCCATCGATTCATTCGCCTGTTTGGCTATGCCTTCTACCCAGGTCCAGCCTGCCAGTATGTTTATCCATTCAAGATCGAATAACCTCAGACCGGCCAGTACGTTCTCTTTCCCTTTTTTGTATAGATCATCTGCGGATTTCAGTATGTCTCTGTAATGTACTGCATGACGCTGAAAAGCCGCATTCCTGGCAGTTTCGCCACCATCTTCCTTCATCCTGTCAATAGCGAACAGTCTCATAAGATCGTGCAGATGGTATCTCCCCTGGCCGTCTTCACCGGACTGCTGGTATTCGACCAGACTCCATCTCAGCAGGGTGTTCAGGTGAATATTCCCGTCATCCCTGCATACCTCCTCCTCCGCCAGAGCATCGAAGTCGGAAGGAAAGACAGACATCTCCCTGAAGACGCGCGCGGTCTCCGCTTCTAATCGGCCATAGCTCAGGCTGAACTTGGATACCACATCCTCCTCCACACCCTCTTTTCCCAGGAGCCGGAGCCTCCTGTGCTCATCATGCAGATCCTGGATGTACTTCTCCGGGCTGGAGCCTGGTGTATTGGCAAGAAAGCCGGCTGCCGCTCGAAGAGCCACTGGCAGACAACCGCATAGGCACGCAAGCTCCTCCCAGGACGCAGAACTGCCCGGAGCATTTGCGCTGGCCGTTCTTTGCAGGAGTTCTGCTGCTTTTTCCAACTTCAGAACAACGATATCCTTGGCGATCATTCCTGCAAAGCAGAACCAATTTCTAGATGTTATCACCAGGAGGCAGCTAGAGGGTGGTATGAGAGGTCTTGCCTGGGGGTCATCCCGGACATTATCCAGCAGCAATAGAACCTTTTTGCCGTAAAGAACAGTGCGATAGAGATTGGCAATCTCAGCCTCACTCTCCGGTATAGGTATCTCTGGATCAAATGAGCGAATAACCTGCTCCATGGCTTCTGCAGGCGTAAGCGGTCTCGCGCTTGTGCCCATCATATTCACAAAAAGCTGGCCGTCAGGAAATCTATCTCTTATCTTCTCCGCCAGAGAATAAGCCAGCGCGGTCTTGCCCACACCTCCCATGCCTCTCAGCCCAATTACTGTTGCTCCCTTCTCAACGAAGCCGAGAAGCTCCTTAAGCTCATCATCGCGACCGGTCAGGTCCGGTGGAGGAGACGGAATCTGATGAGGTATCGGAAATGTAATGGAATTTGTAGGGACTATATCGACATCCCTCCATAAAATTGCCCTGAGAGAACTTCCCTGGATCTCCTCATCTTGTCAGTATGCATAACCTTCACATCCCGGCCAGGTTGGCCAAATAGGAAGCTGTCAGTCAAAAGCCCACCCGATCGCATGCTATACGATCATTTTTCTTTTTTGATCAGGATGATTCTATTAGTATTAAAGCCATATCGATCTTCTAAAAGATCTATCAAATCTTGCAGGATCGGCAATAACTGAAATTTTTTAGCATAGTCCCGGATGACTGCGAAATGGTGGTCCATCCATTCACCCATCACACCCCCAACGCCAGCCGCAGGGTGTTTCGAACAGCCGGGGCCAGGCCCAGGGTGATCAGGGCCAGCTTGGTAAGGTTTCTCAGGGATCGATCATCAATGGCCTTATCGATCATGGCAAGGGCGGGCAGGAGAACCAGCAGCTTCAGGGGGAACATGACCGCCGCCGTTCCCGCGAGGTCTATGAGGAACGTGGGGACGACGTGCTTTTCGTAGTAAGAGAACCAGTCCACTCCAATAAATGTCGAGCTGGCATCGAGCATATGGGCGAAGATGATCATTCGGTTGAATTTATCGTCCAGGAAGGAGAGAACGGGCAGAGCCCGGCGAAGGAGGAGCAACCCTCCCGCCAGGGCGGAGCCCAGGAGGAATACCGCCCCGATGACCCAGCCGTTCTCCAGGCCCAAACTGCCAAGCAATATTAGGTTGAGCAGTGTCCAGACCAATCCAATGGCGGCATAGCTCTTATGGAATTCTTCCCCCCGGATCCTCCGGGTGAGAATCAGAGATCCGGCAGTGACCAGGAATACCAGGAAGAAGATGAGGGGGGTGATCAAAAGATAGCTCCAGGGCGGATCGACAAGCATCGCATCCTCGATCACCCTCAAGCTCGAGCCTGCCAGGATGTAGGGCAGGGTGGATAAGACCAGCCGCTCATCTATCACCAGATGACTTCGGCGAAAGAGCCTCACCAGCCCCAGTATGGCCAGGCCCAGCACCACCGCCCAGGTGATCGTGTCCACCGGATTGTAGCTGGTATCATAGATTATGGGGTGGATGTAGTAGCGGTATATCCAGTCTGCTAAATTCCATTCTCCTGAATTCCAGTCTCCTAAATCGATCACATTATGTCATTGCACCCTCTCGTATTTTAGCCGATCGAAGGGGCTGCAAAAAGTCTTTATATTGCAGAACGCCTAGCAAGCTTGTCCATTTTCTGATTTTAGCTGAGGTAATTGAATGGTCGAGGTGTTCAAAGGTACAACTACGGTAGGTGTACTCTGTGATGGAGGTGTGGTCCTTGCATCGGAGAGCCGTGCTACCATGGGCAGCTTCATAGCCAGCAGCCAGGCCCGGAAGATCTATCAGATCGACGACCTGATTGGCATGACCACTGCCGGAGGTGTAGGTGATGCCCAGTCTTTAGTCCGTATGGTTCAGGTGGAGGCCAGGCTTTACAAGATGCAAAGGGGCGAGAGCCTGACGGTCAAGGCCGTCACTACCATGCTCGCCAATATACTCTCATCCAGGCGGTACTATCCCTTCATGGTTCAGCTCGTCATGGGCGGCGTGGATAGATACGGCCCCAGGATCTACTCTCTGGATGCCCTGGGAGGTCAGATAGAGGAGCGGAGGATTGTCGCCACCGGCTCCGGCTCGCCGGTCGCCTATGGCGTATTGGAGGCCATGTACAAACCAGGAATAAGCGTAAAGGAAGGTACCGTCCTGGCGGCCAGGGCAATTCGCAACGCTCTGAAGCGAGATTCCGCTTCCGGTGACAAGATCGAGCTCGTTAGAATTACAGATAAATATGAGGAGGTAGGCGAGCCGGAGTATACGGAGATAATGAACCTCATTTAATCTTTTTTGGAAGTGTAACATTGTCGGTAGAAGAAGTACTTTTTGAGCTCAAACGCAAGGTGCAGAGCAAATTGCCCCCGGACATCAATGTCACGGGGCTGGAGTTCGAGGGCCCGGAACTGGTCATATACACCGATGACCCCAAGAAGCTGGCTGATGACGGCGAGATCATAAGAAACCTGGCCAAAGAGCTTCGCAAGAGAGTGGTGGTCCGGCCGGACCTGAAGGTATTGGCAGATCCTGAAGCGGCCATAATCAAGATCCAGGAGGTCGTGCCCAAAGAGGCAGTCCTGACCAACTACCATTTCGATGGCGAGACCGGAGAGGTGCAGATCGAGGCGGAAAAGCCTGGGCTGGTTATAGGCCGTCATGGTGCCACCCTGAGGGAGATAACAAAGCTGATCGGCTGGACGCCGAAGGTGGTCAGAACTCCGCCGGTAAGGTCTGCGACCATAGCCAACATCAAGGATTACCTGCGCAGCGTGCAGAGCGAGAGAAAAAGCATTCTGCGCACCGTGGGAAGGAAGATCCACCGGGATATCGCCTCCAAGGATCAGTGGATCAGAATAACCACCTTAGGGGGTTGTCGCGAGGTGGGCAGAAGCTGTATGCTCCTCTCCACTCCGGAGTCCCGGATCATCATCGACTGCGGGATAAATGTGGGATCGGATGACTCAGCCACACCTTACCTCTATGTGCCCGAGGTCTACCCTCTAAACCAGATCGATGCCGTGGTCCTGACCCATGCTCATCTGGACCATGCGGGCCTTGTTCCCATGCTCTATAAGTACGGCTACGAGGGCCCGATCTACTGCACTCCACCCACCAGGGACCTTTTCGTCCTGCTGCAGCTGGATTACATCGAGATCGCCGGCCGGGAAGGGAACCGCCTACCCTACGACTCGGGAATGATTCGCGAGGCCCTGAAGCATACCATCACCCTTAACTATGGTGATGTTACCGACATCGCCCCGGATACCAAGCTGACCATGCACAACGCCGGGCACATCCTGGGCTCATCCATTGCCCATTTCCATATCGGTGACGGCCTGTACAATGTGGCCTTCACCGGAGACTACAAGTTCGAGAGGACCAGGCTCTTCGATCCCGCGGTCTGTAATTTCCCCCGGCTGGAGACCCTGGTCACCGAGGCCACCTACGGGGGGACGAACAGCATCCAGCCCTCTCGCAAGGAGGCGGAAGTCAATCTGATCAAGGTGGTCAAGGAGACCATCAACCGGGGCGGCAAGGTGATCATCCCCGCCTTCTCTGTGGGCCGCAGCCAGGAGGTGATGGTGGTCCTGGAGGAAGCCATCAGAAAGAAGGTGATCGATGAGGTGCCGGTCTGCCTTGACGGCATGATCTATGAGGCCACCGCCATTCATACCACCTATCCCGAGTACCTCAATAACGACCTGCGGGACCTGATATTCCATAAGGGTATCAATCCATTCCTGGCGGAATGCTTCGTACAGGTTGAGTCTCCCAAGCAGAGGACGGAGATCGTGGAAGGGCCGCCCTGCGTGATACTGGCCACCAGCGGCATGCTTAACGGTGGGCCGGTGATAGAGTATCTCAAACGCCTGGGCCCGGATGAGAAGAATACCCTGGTCATAGTCGGCTATCAGGCGGAGGGAACCCTTGGCAGACGGATTCAGAAGGGCTGGAAAGAGGTGCCGCTGTCTGTGGATGGAAAGACCCAGACCGTGAAGATCAACCTGGAGGTTACCACAGTCGATGGCTTCTCCGGCCACTCCGATCGCCAGCAGCTAATGGAGTACCTGCGGCGCATATATCCCAAGCCAGGCCGGGTCCTGACCAACCACGGCGAAGAGGGCAACTGCCTTGATCTGGCCAGCTCCGTCTACAAGAGATACCGCATTCCCACCATGGCTCCCATGAACCTGGAGACGGTCAGGCTGATCTGATCCTCAAAAGCTTTATCAAAGAAAAGACATAATGTCTATCCGAATTATCACCGCGAGGTTCTAGTGACTGGAAAAAGGACACGGATCATCAATGATCCATCAGATCTGGTTCCATTATTGCAGGCCTTCGGCTCAGCCGTCCACAAGAAGATATTCGATGAGCTGAGCCGGGAATGGCGCACTGAGCGGGAGCTGGCGGACCTTTTCGGCGATGAAGCCGGCGTCCACAGAAGCGTAGCCCTGCTGCGCAAGAGCGGATTGGTAGAGACGAAGTGGAGGGTGCCGGAGCCCGGTGCCAGCCCGGAGAAGGAGTATCATTCCACCTACTCTCGCATCCAGGCCAACTTCGGAGCGACCATGGAAGATCTGAGCGAGCTGATCAGTCTCACCTTCATGTCCGATGAGGAGCTGAGGGAAGCAACTGAGAAGCTGCAGAAGATGGTCAATGGGGGCAACAACTCACTTTCCAACCTTTCCCGCGAGCTGGGATTCAGCCAGGTCTTCATTCGTGGCGTGGCCAAGAGGGCAGAAGGCCTGGCGGTGCGGGGGCAGCGAATAGAGCCCTACGAAGAGGACTTCTGATGGCCAGTGTGCTGCAGAGCAAGCGAGAAAGCTCCCGTTTTCAGATCCTGGTTGAGATCGCTGCTCACCAGCCCAACCTTCGCCAAAAGGAGGTTGCAAACAAGCTCGGCGTCACCCCGCAGGCGATCTCTGAGTACATCAAGGAGCTGGTGGCAGACGGCCTGGTCACCACTGATGGCCGGATGCGCTACAATATCACCAAAGAGGGGGTGGAGTGGCTGCTGGAGAGCGCTGCCGAGCTTAAACGATACGCTCGGGTGGTGATGGAGGAGATCATCAGCCACGTGTCCGTCTGGACGGCGATAGCGGAATCCGATGTGTTCGAAGGGGAGAGAGTCTCGCTGGAGATGAGAAACGGCCTATTGTATGCCAACAAAAAAGAGGATGTCGAGGCCAGCGGGATTGTTATCGCCAGCGTTCGCTCAGGAGAGGATGTGGGCATATCAGATCTGCGGGGACTGATAAGCCTGGAAGAGGGAAAGGTGACCCTGTGCAAGGTCCCCCGGGTGCAGATAGGAGGATCGAGAGGGGTCGACCTTGAGGTATTAAGAGGCCTGCTCTTGAAGGAAAGGATGGTTGGGTGCCTGGGGATCGAGGCTCTGGTGGCTTTGAGAAAAGCGGGAAGAGAGCCGGATGTGCTCTTCGGGGCCAAGGAGTTCGCAGTGGAGGCGGCATACCACGGTATCAACTCATTGGTGGTGAGCGTGGACGAGCAGATTCCCGGTCTGCTCACCCGCCTGGAGTCTGAGGGCCTGAAGTACGAGCTTATCGACCTCACCCTTGGTTGATTGGATTAGCAGATTCAACGATGACTTTTCAGGTTCTTGCTCAGGCGGACAGGTCTCGCATTCTTCTATTGCCTCAGAGCGGGGATAAGGTTCTCTTCGAGGGCCATCTGCGCCTGAAGGATATGCCCCAGGGACCGCGGGTCTTCAAGTTCCTGGTCAAAAAAGAGAACGAAGCGGAGCGGTTTCTTCCTCCGGAGGACGCCATGAGACTGCTTCGCAAGGCCAGGGCTATATATCTGGTCCGGGGGGATTTGGCACTGGAAAAGAAGTTCCAGGAGCTATTGGAGTCCTACCAGCTATCCTATCGCTTTGTCCAGGTCTGCGGCCACTGTCTGGGACAGAAGAGGGTGACTTATGTGGGACTGGATGCCATCACCTACAAAGGGGCCCGCATCTGCGAGAACTGTGCCGCAGCCGAGCTTCTCAGAGAGGCTGATTTTCATCATCTGAGCCGTCCTGCCAAATCCCATCTGGCCCGGATTCTGAAGAAGAGACGATCGCTAGACGATGTTATCGGTCTGCTCTCCTTGCAGAGGCTGGAGCCTGAGCTGACCCGGTTTGACTTCATCCCCGCCAGCCAGGAGGATTCCGGTATGCCCCTGGATTCTGTCGACATGCCCGGGCCCCTGAAAGAGCTCTTGCGTCGCAGGCTGACAAAACTGCTGCCTGTTCAGTCTAAAGCGATCTCGGCCGGTCTCCTGGAGGGAAAAAGCCAGCTGGTCGTCTCAGCCACTGCTACCGGCAAGAGCCTGATCGGTGAGATGGCGGGGGTCAAAAACCTCCTGCAGGGAAAGGGCAAGCTCCTCTTTTTGGTGCCACTGGTGGCTCTGGCCAACCAGAAATACGACCAGCTCTCGGCCTATAACGAACTGGGATTTCAGACCTCCATCCGGGTGGGAACGAGCCGTATCCGCCTGGGAAAAGGCAGGAAGATCGCCCAGAGCCTGAACGCTGACATCATCGCCGGGACCTATGAGGGCATAGATCAGGTGATCCGCACGAAAAAGAGCCTGGGGCGGGTGGGAACAGTGGTGATAGATGAAGTGCATATGCTGGAGGACGCAGAAAGGGGCCACCGCCTGGCTGGGATGATCGCCCGCCTGAAAAATGCTGCCCCAGAGGCCCAGTTCATCTTTCTCTCCGCCACAGTGGGAAATCCTGGGGCTCTGGCCAAACGGCTGAATGCAACTCTTGTGGAGTACGAGGTCCGGCCGGTGCCCATTGAGCGCCATCTCATCTTCTCTTCGGGAAAGGATAAGAGGAAGCTATTGCGGGAGCTGGCCAGCCAGGCAGAAAAGCTGACCTCGTCCACCGGCTATGCTGGCCAGACCATCATCTTCACCAACTCTCGCAAGAACTGCTATAACCTCGCCCAGTCCATACCCGGAGCGGCAGCCTATCATGCCGGACTGCAGCATCCGGAGAGGAAGAAAATCGAGGAGCTCTTTGGCCAGGGAAAGATCAGGACAGTGGTGACGACGGCAGCTTTAGCCGCAGGGGTTGACTTTCCCGCTTCCCAGGTGGTCTTCGAGTCCCTGGCCATGGGGATCAACTGGCTCAATGTGCACGAGTTCAACCAGATGCTGGGAAGGGCGGGCCGGCCAGGCTATCACGATCTGGGATTGGTCTATATCCTGGCCGAGCCGGGCCGCCGGTTCTCTTCCGGCCGAGGGGAGTCTGAGGATGAGGTGGCCCTCGCTCTCCTGCACGGAGCCATGGAGGATGTGGCCCCGGAGTTCTCGGACCAGCAGCAGCAAGAGGAGGTACTGGCCAATGCGGTGGCGGCCGGATCCCGCCAGGATCTGGAGAAGCTGCATGACCTGACCCTGGGGCTGGATGACCTGGATAGTGCCCTGCGTTCTTTAGAGAAGGCCGGTCTAGTGAGAGGATTTGAACCGACCCGCCTGGGTGCGGCAGCAGCGGCACATTTTCTCACCCCTGATCAGACAAATCTGATCGCCAAGAGGATTAGCAAAGGCAGACCTTCCCTGGAGGTGGCGGTGGAGCTGGAGGGTTTTGAGGCTCTCTATCTGAAGTTTGCCGAGCACATATCCACCAAGCTGCATATGCAGATCTCTCAGAGAGCAATGCACGGCTCATTTCTGGATCTATTAAGCAGCTCTGACCTGAACCAGTTGGAGAGGAGGATCCAGAGATACTGTATGGACTTCGTCCGCGACTTTCTCCGCTGCACCTGCAAGGAGTCTCCCTATTGTGGCTGCGTTCAAAAGAGCATATCATTGTCCATCCTCGATCTGCGAGCGGAGGGCAAGAGCCCGGAGGAGATCATCGATTATTTCAGCGATCGATATGGGATGTATGCCTACCAGGGTGATCTGATCAACTATTTGGACCAGATGGTGCGCTACCTGGAGGCCATAGGATCTGTGGCCAGGGTGCTGGGAAAGCCGGAATTAGCGAAGGAGGCAGAGGAATGGAAGAGAAAGATCGAGGGGGAATAGAGATCAGGGATAAGGAAAAGGGCTCTTCGGTATTTGGAATATACAATTATTTTATATAATGCCCTTGCTCTTAAGGGCGACCTTCATTTCTGCTACCTCGCTCTCCAGCTTGTCGAACCTCTGGTCCAGGCGGCCCTCTATCTCTTCCCTGGATTGCCTCCGCCAAGATTATTATTCATATTATTCACGGCAACGATCAGATTTTTGAGAAGATCTGCGGCCGTATCCAACCGGGAATCGGTTTCTCCTTTCGCCAGAGACATAAGCAGTTAGCCTCTTCATCTGCAAGAGAATTTTATGCTCCTTATATATGATTATATCGTTTTGCCTGAATATCATTACCATTGGATGATGAAAGACATGGTTGATGGGGCATTTTCAGGCGCTAGGATGATATAAACAAAGTGCGAACGGGCCTCGATATGAAGAAATCCGCATTAATACCGCTAAGCATCATGGTTATAATGATCACCGCGGCCCTGAGCTTCAGCGCATCAGCCGCTTGCTCAACCTGCTCCAAGGAAGAGGACTGGTCTAAGAGTGCAACCAGCTTCCTGGAGGGTACCCCTATCAATGAAACCCCACAGGATTATGGGCCCAAGGCAGCGCGCATGACCAGCTCTCAGTTTGAGAAAGAATCCGACGAGCAGGAGAGCACAGCCAATGCCGCTTCCGCCCAGACGGAACCCATTGCCGACACTGCCGCCGCGCCTTCTATCATCCTGACGAGCATCAATGCTGACCCACTAAATGTGACCGCCGGCGGCGCCGTCAATATCACTGCTGTCTTTGCCGCTGTCAGTGAGGGGCCCAATGGCAGCAATCTGAGCAATTCCGACAGCCCGAGCCGCATTAGCGCCAGCGCTATCATCAAAAATTCCACAGGCATCAATTCGGGGAATGTGGTCCTGATCAAGGGCTCAGGGAGCGAATATACAGGAATCTGGAATGCCAGCGTCCTTCCGGGTAAATACAGCGTCAGCATATCTGCTTCATCATTGCAGGGACGGGAGACCTTCGAAGATGCTCTGCAGATAAATGTGCTCGAACCGGCCATCCAGACTGCCCTCGGGAAAATAGCATAAAACCGGGTATAACCTGGCAATGTCCCGGTCTGCTATCCAGCGGAAGTATGAGGCCGCAAACAGCCGGGCCAGGAATAAAATCCACCGGGGAAGGAAGCCCTTAGAGAAGCTCGGATAAGATACGCCTTCGGGGCAGATCCGTCTCTATAAGACGAAACCTGGGGCGGAGCCTTCCCCTGAATTTGGACCAGGCGAAAATCAGTGATCTGTTGGAGTCGTCCATCTCCATCTGCTTTTTTTTCAGGTTATCCAGATCCTCTTTTTCCTCTCCAGTCAGATTGATATCGAATTCTTTGCCGGTCTTCCAGTTAAAAAGATGGGCCTGAAATACAGTTCGAATATGCTCCTGCCTTCCTTTTGAGAGGTCCTCTTCGGAAAATATCTCCGCAGCATACTCTACCGGGCTTTTGATCTTCCGGCACATCTCATCCGGCTGGCATAGCTCCAGGTCTTCAATGCCCAGGTCTGGATAGCCTTTGCTCTGCCTTTTCATGGTCTCACACCTGGGGCAGTTCATCTTGCCAAACCATTCCCTGTAGATTCTCTCCTCTGCGGATACGGCACCTCGCCAGATGGGGGCTGCCTTTTCATCGCTCCAGCCACATTGACCGAGGAACGAGGCCAGGATCGCTCCTCTTCTGTGCATGCCTTTTTCGCCTCCAGATCCTCCTAATATATTTCTTATGCAGGGAGGAAACTTGTCGGCGCAAATTGCATTCAGGGAGATCCATATTCTCTCCTCTTGCTCTTCCACTGCCAACACTGATACGGGGATCTCCTCCCCTACCCTGGTCTTTGGATTGGATTTGGGCGGTTGCATCTCCTGATTGGCTATCGCTTATGGCCTCCCTTAAAATAGTCATGCGTATCCTTATCCGGTCGGGCTTCCTGAGGCGCAGGGACCATTCCTTTCTCCACCTCATAGCCCATCCTCTTCTTGAGAATGCAACCTCCTTTGCGCAGCCCTCCCAACGGATTTCGGGGAGTGCCCATGGAGTTCATGCAGCGGGCCATTACCGCCGCTCCTCTGGCCAGGCCATCGTCCACGAAGACCACATTCTGATCTGTATGCTCATACAGCCCGAGCTTATCTATCTCCTCCAGGATCAGGTTGGGCTTGTTGCCGGTGATGCCTGCCCTGCCGGTCACTCCGATGGCGGTGTTGCCGGTGACTATGCCCTCCTCGACCCCCACCTGGACCAGGCGGCGGGCCACCCGGGCCATGGCCAGGTCCAGAGCACCGAAGAGGATCTTCAGATCGTGGCTCTTGGCGCTGTTGATATCCGCGCCGATGCCGGAGAGCTTCTCCAGGTCAGAGCCGTTTTCCCCCACATCACAGCCGATTAGGACCACATTGTTCTTGGCCGCAGCATCAGGATTCACCGGCACCAGGCCGTATTTTTTCCGATTCATCGGGACCTTCTCAATGATAACCAGCTCATCGATCCGGTCGGCATAATCATTGGTCTCCTTTCCATAGTCGGGCTTCAGGCAGGCGTCGAATATGTCCAGGGTGGCTCCTATCTTCCTGTCCACCAGCCCCGTGCCCTGGACCACGGCATCGGGTATGGCCCCGGCCAGCCCCAGGAGGTTGCCTATGGTATGGGCATAGGGCAGCTCTTCGCTTGTTACCCTGCCGTCCAGGGTGGTGCCGAAGTCCATGGAGAGGCAGGGGTTTCGAAAGTCCACGTCTGTCCAGCGGCTACCCTCCTTTATTCCAGCGGTGGCAAGCTCTCCTTCCATCTCATTGGCCACCACCTCCACACCGGTGGACCCCTGGGGAGGGAAGCAAGAGGCCACTGCTCCCATGAAGATGACCTTCTCGATCATGGTGTATTTCTTGAACTTCTCCAGGATGTTGTGTATGCTCATCGCCGGGGTCATGAGCCGGGGTGGGACACCGGCATCAAGGCAGCCCTGGGCCAGGGCCTGAATAAATATTCCCACCTGCTCAGGTGAGTCCAGTTCGGCTACCACGCCGGTTGAGCGCACCACGAAGTTCAGATCGGTCTTGATATCCAGCCGGGCCCTATCATGGCTCTCGACCAGGGTGTCTTTCACCAATTCGGCGACTGACTCCTTGGTTAGGGGCGTGCCGTTGATGGTATGAGCGAAGATCTCTTCTCCTGATTTTGGCGGCCTCACGTCTCTGGTCATCTTCACCGTCTTGTTCACGATATAGGTCTTGCCGGTATTAAGATCGGTAGCAGTGAGGATGCACTTGGTAGTGGTATTTCCCACCTCCACCGAGGCCACGATGTAGAAGGGCTTGCTCCTCAGCTCCAGGTAGTTGAACGGCGGGCTTTCCGCTATGCGTGGTTTCATTTTCGGTTTGAAGAGGCGACCAAGATTCATGAGCAGAAAGAGAAGCGCTGGAGACATTAAAGCTTTGGGTTGGATATCATATCCTCCAAATCATGTCTGGGTCAAATCCACTCGCAGCTGGCGGTAATTTCATAAGTTTTTTGGAGGACGACAAATCATGGTTCGCCATAGATTCTGATAGCATCATTTCCCGAAAGTTTGTTTCCAGAAGCACCCTCAAATTCCATATCCCTTCCCCAGTGCCAGCTCTTTGCCTGGTTAGAAGATATACGGTTATTTTTAGATTGAAGGATCGCAATGGCCTGACCTATTGGACCATAGCAGTACAGACTGTTATCAGATATTGTGTTGTTGTGAGAAAACATAAGGCGAATGCCCTGGCCAAGGATGCCATTTGAGGCGACGATATTATTCTCCATTAGACTGTTATTGCTCTCAAGGAGAGCTATTCCCATTCCACTAAACAAGCCGCTGCCAGTAATCTCATTATTACTAACCGAATTGAACTCCGAGCAATAAATCATTATTCCTCCGTTAATTGGCCCTCCAATGTCGATTATATTTCTACGTATTATGTTATGATTGCTGGAATTCAAAAGATATATGCCATAACTAACGCCAAGACTATCCTTCCCATGACTGCTTATCTTATTTCCTTCGATGGTGTTATCATATGAGTTCCGGAGAAATATTCCCGTCCCTCCATTTCTCGCGTCATTATAGAAAATTCTGTTTCCAGAGGACTTTTGGAGAACGATGCCAGTGTGACTATCTTTTACTTCATTCCTCTGGATGACGTTGTTATTCGAAGTTATCCTGATTCCGCCCTGATGCCAGCCGCTTGAGTTCGCAGCATCTATTCCCTCGATCAAGCAGCCGTCTGCAGTGATGTTCATGGTGCTTCCACTGTGCTTTGCCCGTATCACCGGCATATCGACCCCTTTCACTGTCAGCTGTTTATCAATCTCGATGTTCTCAGTGTAGGTCCCATTGAACACTCTGATTGTGTCACCTGGATTGGCTAGATCAATGGCCTTCTGGATGCTTTGGCCAGGATTGACATCGATTACGGCGGCATGAGCGAGCCCTGCAATGAAGATGATGGCTATTGGAAGATAAATTGATATAATTATACCATTCCTTATATTACTCTTATCTATATTTATTATATTCATAGGTTATTGAATAAATTTTATGAACTTTAAGAGTTTCGTCTGCAATGGAATTAAAAGGCGAATCCGATCGATTTGGCATCAAGCCGCGGTCTTATCATTCAGGCTATTCTCTCAGCCCTTTGAATATTATAGACAACTTCTTGCCACAATCGTCTATATCTCTTTAAAGCTGATAGTAGAAGTGGCGATCCGGGAAAATGCTCCTCACCTCCTGCATGCTCGGATCACCCCCTCCTCCTCACCTTTTCTTTTTTATTTTTGCTCGACGCATCCTTTCCCGTCTTCAGTCTTTCAATCCTTCTGTTGTCACCGAGAAGACCGCCTCCCCGTCGGGCAGGTTGGGCGAGTCCACCAGGCGAGCGATGCGTTTCTCCCCTTTGGACTTTCTCAGGTAGAGCCGGAAGGTGGAGGTATGGCCCAGGACGTGCCCTCCCACCGGTTTGGTCGGATCTCCGAAGAAGGTGTCCGGCTTGGCCATGACCTGGTTGGTCACCAGGATCAGAGCGTTGTTCAGGTCACCAAAGCGCATCAGGTCGTGCAGGTGCTTGTTGAGCTTCTGCTGGCGGTCGGCCAGTGTACCCCGCCCCACATACTCCGCCCGGAAGTGGGCGGTCACCGAGTCCACGATGAGCAGCCGCACCGGCCTCTCTGAGTTCTTGACCTTCTCCGCTAGGTCCATGGCGCTCTCCGCCAGCAGGATCTGGTGATTGGAGTTGAAGGCCCTGGCCACATTGATGTTCTTTAAGAAATCCTCCGTCTGCCAGATCTGGCCGTCGGGCCCGGGCGGCAGCCCTTTGACCATCTGGTCGATCCGTTCCGGCCGGAAGGTGTTCTCGGTATCGATTATGATGACAGAGCCATTGAGCCCGCCCATCTCCACCGGCAGCTGGACATTCACTGCCATCTGGTGAGCGACCTGGGTCTTGCCGCATCCAAACTCACCATAGAGTTCGACTATGGACTGAGTCTCCATGCCTCCACCCAGCAGCTCATTGAAGCTCTTAGAGCTGGTAGTGACCTTGCCCACCAGCTTTCTCCGCTCAAGGATGCGGTCTCCGGTCTCAAAGCCACCTACATCAGCCGCTTCCCTGGCACCGGCGATGATCTTGGCAGCAGTGGCTTCGCCCACCTCCGCTGCAGAAACCAGCTCTCCAGGAGAGGCAACGGCAATGGCTTCAATTGAGTTGAATCCCGCCTCGCGTAGCTTTTCCGCAGTGGCCGGACCCACGCCCGGCAGGTCTTCCAGTAATTTTATTGCCATCTTCACAGTTCCTCTGGTAGATGTTCTCATAACTCACTTAACTTCCTTACTCAGGCGGGGCGAAAGTAATCCTGGTGCGCCATCCGCAGGAGAGCTCAAGGCCCTCATTCCAGCCGCTCTTGACCTGGGCATCGATGATCTCCGCTCTGTATCCCAGATCCACCTCCACCAGTCGATCGACATGCTCTCCCCAGAGAGCTGCCCGGATCCGGCCAGTGTCATCAGAGATGTAGATATTCGCCACCCGGCCCGTCTTGCCGTCATCCCTTTGAAACTCCCGCACCTCTCCTAAGCCGGAGACAAAGCCGGATACACTGCAGAGCATCCCCTCTTTCAGCTCGCTGATGGGAGTCATCTTCTCGCAGAAGTCGAGGTTCTTGCTGCTCTTGCGCACCGTCGTGCTCCCGGCAGTCTGGATCTCCAGCAGGCCGTACCTCTCCCGCACTGAGCCTCCCATGACCTCCAGTGTCTCACCCTTAAGAAGAGGCATCCTGGCCTGCTCATCCCACAGGGTTAGCCGGATCTTGCCGCTCTCATCTCCCAGCGTCACCCCTCGAACCTGGCCCTTGCCCCCGTCCCGGCGTTCGAACTCCCTTATCTCTCCCGGGTCAACGACCACTGCCAGGAGGCTGACATCGCTCATGTCCTTCTTCAGCTCTCCGATCTTATAAGGGGCGATTCGGGGATGAATATCCTGGTCTATCTCCTCGAAGCCACCGCTTCGGCCCAGGCTAACCTCGGTTCCCGCATAACCCTCTTTGGCCAGCCCCCTCACCCTCAGGCACTGGTCGACAGCAAGGTCCCCAGACTTGACCAGCTCTGCGGTCTCATCCCAGAGGGCGACACGCACCGATCCGGTCTCATCTCCCAGGGTGATGTTGGCCACCCTGCCTAAAGATCCGTCCGATCGCTGAAACTCCCGCACTGGGGAGACGGCAATCACCCGGCCGGTGAAGGTTACATTGCCCATCTCAGGCCTTATGCTACCGATCTTGGTCAGGACCTCGGGGCTGCCCAGATCCCTGGCCACCAGCATAGCAGCGGTCCGGGAGTCGCACAGGCCGGCCATGAGGGCCACCTTCTCCTTTACCCTTTCCTCGAACTCTTCAGGTGATATGCTCTCTGCCACCTGACGGTAAATCTCCTCCATATCCGAATCCATCAACGATCATCCATGAATGGCATAGCGCTCCTGCATACTTCTCAGATAGGGGGCATTGCAGCGAGAGAGGAAGACATTAGAGACCTCATGCGGGTCTCCGTCCGCAATCAGCGCCCCGTTCTCCATCAGTATGGCCCGGTGAGAGACCTCCTTGACGAGATCGACATGATGGCTCACCAGGATGATGGTGGTCCCGAACTTTGAGTTGATCTTCTTTATGGCATTGGAGACCTCTCGCAATGTGATGGGATCGATATCTCCAAATGGCTCGTCCAGGATCATAACCTCTGGCCTGGCAGCGAGGAGGATGGCCAGGGAGGCTCTGACCAGCTCCCCGCCGGAAAGCTGCTCGGGAAACTTCCACATGACGCTTCTATCCAGCGAGAGCAGGTCGAAGATCGGCTCGGCGAACTTTTGCGCCTCGGTGTTTGGAAAGCGGGGGAACAGATCCTTGAATATATCTCTGGTAAGCCCCAGAGCCTCCAGAGCTGACTTGGCATCCTCCTCAGACATATCAGTCATGGCATATATCACGTCGAGGACCTTGTCGCTTATGCCCATCTCCTCTGCCATAGAGCGGGCGTATTCGATCACATCATTGCTCTTGACGCCCATCTGATAAGCTATCTGATCGATGATGGTCTCCCCGGCATAAAGGGCGAACTCCTGATACATGACTCCTAGAGTTCGTCGCACATTCATCCTCTGGGGTGAGTAGGTGAGCATATCCACCCAATCATCACCATAGCGGTAATAGACTGCTCCCTCATCCGGCATTCTGACCCCTTGCATGATGTTGAGAAGGGTGGTCTTTCCTCCGCCGCTGTTGCCT
>JAXDAR010000198.1:0-10297 GCA_034679645.1 Methanothrix sp.
CAGGATCTCCCTGATGGTGGGGAAAGACTCCTGCCAGTCGGGATAATCCAGGCCGGAGATCTGCAGCTCGACCAGGTCGGCTAAAGGCAGCTGCAGGCCCAGCTCTTTCATCAAGCGCAGGGTGCGGCGAATGACCAGCCGGGTCAGGTAGCCGCCCTTGACATTGGAGGGTATGATCCCGTCTCCCAGCATATAGGCCAGACAGCGAGTGTGGTCGACCACCGCATAGACCCGCTCCATGGGCAGGATGGCCTTCTCCAGCCGCTGGGGATCTATGCCTATGCTGGCGGCGATCCGCGCCCGCAGGTCAGACATACTGTACTCGTCCAGGTCCACCATCCCCGCCAGACGGGCGTTCTGGGCGAAGATCTCTGCATACTCCGGGTCGGAGAGGTCGTGCTCCACCCCTGCCAGGTCCGCCACCTTTCTCACCATGTCCGGGAATATGGCATCGTAGATGGTGGGCGCGCCATTGGAGGCCCAGACGAACCTCTCCAGGCCGTAGCCGGTATCGACGATGTAGTTTTTCATCTTATCATAGCGCTCGCCCTTGATCTCGACAGCGCCCGCAGGCGCAGCCACCAGGTCCATGAACACCAGGGTGGCCAGCTCCAGGCCCCCCACCATCACCTCCACGCTGGGCCCGGCATTGCCCCCACCGGCCCAGGGATTCTCCTTGTAGGTCACCGTCAGGGGGTCCATCCCCAGGCCGACGAGCAGCTCGTCGCACAGCCGCACCGTCTGATCCTTCCAATAGTACTCCCTCTCCGGGGTGTTGAAGACATGGTGAGCCATCATCTCAAAGGTGGTCAGATGCCTCCCGCTCCGCCCCACAGAGTCCAGGTCGTCCAGACGGATGCAGGGCTGGCTGATGGTCAGGGGATTGGCCGGCGGCGGCACCTGCCCTGAGGTGACAAAAGGCTGAAAATCGGCGATGGAGGCGATGGTCAAATAGATATCATCCCGCCACCGGGCAGCCACCGGATACCTCTTGATCCGGGTATGCCCCCGGGCCTGGAAGAAGCCCAGGTAGTGCTCGCGCATTTCATCCAGACTGTGCTGGCGCTTGAATATGGGAGAGCCAATAAACGTATAGGGATCGCAGGGCGGATCACCGCAGGTCTTCCTGCCCCCGTCCCTGGTCCAGAAGAATTTGCCGCATTTCTCGCACTTCTTATGATGGAATCCTTCATCGACGAAGAAGTCCAATCGATATTCGTCCTCGGTAAACATGGCACATCAGCTTTTGCCGGGAGAAGGGCGAGGATTGCTAAAAGGTTTTCCAAATGGCCAGGAGTCTGCTGGCCATCGGGACGATCTGGTAAATCTGGCCTGTGGCCTTTAATTAACCCTTATGACCTTCAGGAGGGATACCACAGGTACTCCGGCGATCTCGTCGGTGCCCTTCTTGTCGATCAGGACGGCGATGGCATTGATCCTTGCCCCATGCTCATCCAGATACTCCACTGCCTCCTCCAGGGTCTGACCGGATGTCACCACATCATCGATGATGATGCAGTTCTTCTCCCGCACATCGGAGAAGTTGGAACTCAGGTTGCCCCTGGCCCTCTTGTTCTCCTGGGCGATCATCTGCTTGCTGGGAGTGTAGACCGCCAGCTCTGCCGCCAGGTCGTTGGCTACCATACTGGCTAATGGCAGACCGCTCAGGGCGATGCCCACCACCACATCCACGCTGCTCTCACGCGCATCCAGAGTCTCATAGATGATGTCGGTTATGGCCTCGGATATGTGGTTGAGCCGAAAGGCGCTCCGGCCTATGGCCGACCAGTCCACCGATATATCCTTGGGGCCGGGGGCAGTACTCGTCTTCTCGGCATGGGTTAAAAGCCAGGTCACCGTCTCTCCGGATACATTCAGCTCCTCTGAGATCTGACCCTCTACCAGCCCTTCTGCCTTCAGTTCCGTTGCCTTCTTCATCAAAGCTTCAATATTTTTCATCTTATACACCTTTTCTTCTTTCGGGCAGGAGTTCCGCAATCAGGACATGCTTCCCCCTCAAACCTCCGACCGCAGCCCTGGCACCTCTGAACATACTTGCGCTTTTTCTCTATACGGGGCTGGCCGATGGGCTCGATCTTCAGGCCGAGGTGAAGAGCGACGTTTTGCAGAGCATAGTCGTCGGTAGCGAGAGTAGCTTTATACTCCAGTGCCTTGGCCAAGACCTCCAGGTCAGCAGCAGAGAGGGAACGAATGTCTCCGGTCTCACAAGCCGCTGCTCTGGCTGCTTTCAAGGCCAGAGAGGTGGGGCTTTCCACCCGGGTCTGGTATATGTGGAGCAGAGAGCGGGCCCTTATATCCAGAAGCTCCGCCTCCACTGCCGGGACGGTGACAAGCTCCCCTTCTGGCCTCTTGCCCCAGATGAACACCGAAGCGTCCGCTACAGTCGTACACATGCAATTGCTCTTCTAAGTTATAGTACTTGGACTTTTCCCGGACCAAAACGCTATTATCATATAATGCGGTCTGGAAGTCCGATGGCCAAGAAAGAAAAGAAGTCTGGCAGAAAGGATGAGCGGGAGCTGGTAGCCGGGCAGCAGGAAAAGAGAACGGAGAGGACGGCGAAGACGGAAGGGAAGGTGGCGGAGAATAAGGCAACAAAAGAGCCGCCCAGACCCAGAACTGCTGCGGACAGAAAGAAAGACCGCAGGGATGGAATAATCAAGACCGTGATCGCCGCCGCTCTGGGAATACTGGCGGGATTCGGCTGCTATTACATTGCCGGCATCACTGGATCCGAGCCCTGGCAGATAAACGAATTTCCCTGGCATTTCGTACTGCTATCCGTGGTCCTGGTCACCACTCTGCTGCAGAGAGCCGCCTACCCCCTGCTGAATATAGATGCAGCCAGCTTCAAGACCAAGGACTGGCTCTATGTGGAGTTCATAGCGGTTGACCTGTGGCTGGTCACCTGGACCATACTTCTCAATTGAGGTAGAACATGAGGATAGCTATCATCAACCGCGACCGATGCCAGCCCAGAAAGTGCTCCAAAGAATGCGAATACTTCTGCCCACCCGTCCGCACGGGCGACGAGACCATTGTATTTGTGGACAGTAAGCCCCTCATTACCGAGAACCTCTGCGTGGGCTGCGGAATATGCGTGCGCAAATGCCCCTTTGGAGCGATAACCATCACCAACCTGCCCGAGGAGATGGAGGACCCGGTACACAGGTACGGCCAGAACGGTTTTGCCCTCTACGGCCTGCCTGTGCCCATCGAGGGAAGGGTCACCGGCCTATTGGGCCCCAACGGCATAGGAAAAAGCACGGCAGTATCCATTCTCTCCGGCATTCTCCGCCCGAACCTGGGAAGAGACGCCTCCTGGGATGACGTGCTGCAACGCTTCTCCGGCTCCGTCCTGGGTGACTATCTTAAGAAGGTGATGGATAAGGGGATCAAGACCTCATATAAGCCCCAGTATGTGGACCGCATTCCTAAGAGCTACTCAGGTCAGGTCTCGGGCCTATTGGATAGAACGGATGAGAGGGGGGCCCTCCCTGAACTGACAGAGACTTTAGGCATATCGAAGCTCATGGACAGAGAGATCTCCAGCCTCAGCGGGGGCGAGCTGCAGAGGGTGGCCATCGCTGCCGCCGCCGCCAGGGACGCCGATTTCTACTTCTTCGATGAGATCAGTCCCTACCTGGATATCTACCAGAGGATCAACTCCGCCCGCATACTGCAGAGCCTGGCTAAAGACAAGGCGGTGATGGTGGTGGAGCACGACCTGGCTCTCCTCGACCTGCTGGCGGATAACGTCCATCTAATCTACGGCGTTCCCGGTGCCTACGGCGTGATAACCCGGCCCAAAGGAGTGCGGGTGGGCATCAATCAGTACCTGCGCGGCAACCTGCCCGAAGAGAACGTTCGCTTTCGCGATACAGCCATCAGCTTCGAGGTGCATGCCCCCAGAATAGAGAAGGAGATCCCCTCCCTCATTGCCTATGATGCTTTTGCCCTGCAGTACTCCTCCTTCCGGCTGGAAGCCGAGCCGGGAATCATCCGCCGGGGGGAGGTGGTGGGAATCTTAGGCCCCAACGGCATTGGAAAGACAACTTACATCAAGGTCCTGGCGGGAGTGGAAAAACCCACATCAGGAAGCTTTGAGAGCCAGCTGAAGATATCCTATAAGCCCCAGTACCTCAAGGCAGACACGGAGATGACTGTGGAGGGGATGCTGCGGGGTGTGACCCAGGGATTTGATAGCAGCTACTACCAGGCAGAGATCCTCCGGCCCATGGGGATCGAGCCCCTGCTGGATAAGGCCCTCCCCGAACTCTCCGGTGGTGAACTGCAGAGGGTGGCCATAACCGCCTGCCTCAGCCGGGATGCAGACCTCTACCTGCTCGACGAGCCCTCCGCCCATCTGGATGTGGAACAGAGGATGCTGGCGGCCAAGGTCACGAGGCGATTTGCCGAGTCCACTGAGAAGACCGTCCTGGTGGTGGACCACGATATTTATCTCATCGACCTACTGTCCGAGCGCCTGATGGTCTTCGAGGGTGTCCCGGGAATCCTCGGCGTGGCTCATACCCCTCTGGAGATGCGCGAGGGGATGAACGCCTTCCTCAAGGGGATAGGCATAACCTTCCGGCGGGACGAAGAGACCCGCAGGCCCAGGGTGAACAAGCCTGAGTCCAGGCTGGACCGAATGCAAAAGGAGCAGGGAGAATACTACTATCAGGTTGAAGACGCCTGAAGTGATCAGAGAATAAGTGAGAATAGTGACTGGAGAATGCGGGAATTCTTCCGGCGGATAAATCCGTTCAACCGCCATTTTGTGCGCAACCTGGAAGCTGGAACGCTGCTGGAGATATTTCTGGTCACAGCGGTATGTTCCGTCCTGGGGATACGCTTCTTTCTCGCCCTGACCGGATATCCCAGCCTCAGCCCGGGCGATCTGCATATCGCTCATGTCCTCTTGGGCGGCGTTCTGATGATGATCGCCTTGGTCATCAATCTGGGCTACATCAACAAATCGGCCAACTATCTGGTGGCGGTGATCGGGGGCCTGGGTTTTGGCGCTTTCATCGATGAGCTGGGAAAGTTCATCACCGGGGATAACGATTATTTCTATAAGCCCACTGTAGCCCTGATCTATATTGTATTCGCCTTATTGTACCTGGCTGTTCAGACCCTGATCCATAAGCCCAGGCTCACCGAGCAGGAGAGGCTGATAAATGCTCTGGAGCTGGCAAAAGAGGCGGTCTTAGAGGACCTGGATCACCTGGAGAGGAGAAAGGCCCTGGCCCTGCTCAGGGAGAGCTCCCAGGACAATCCCGTGACCCGGGCCCTGCAGGATCTTCTCAATAACACCGACAGCGTGCCCATGCCCAAGATGGACATCTACACCGCCACCAAGTATCGACTGCGCCGGTACTACCGCAAGCTGGTTAAGAAAGGCTGGTTTGTGAGAGTGGTCATCGCCTTCTTCATCCTCCAGTCCCTCTTCACCCTGGGTCTTGACATCCTTCTGATTTACATGCGGCTCAACCTGAAGGAGGGACTTGATTTCGTATTTCCCAGCCTCTCGTTCTTCGATCTGGCCGGGCTGGCCGCAGCCACCTTAACCTCCGCCCTGGTCATCTATGCCATCGTAAAGATGAAAAGCTCCCGCCTGGAAGCCTACCGGGTATTCAAGAACGCCATTTTGGTGCAGATATTCATAGTGCAGGTCATCCTCTTCTACCTGGCAGATTTTCTCGCCCTGCTCGGTCTGGCTGGAAATATCTGCGTCCTCTTGGTGCTCAACTACATGATCCTCCAGGAGACCGGTGCCAGCAAGGACCCCGAGAGCTCTGCCTAAGAAGTGGATTTATAACTCTTCAAGGACATTCATCTGAGATCAAAGAGAACTTAATAAAAGGAAAGACCCTTGGCCGGCATTTGGACTTTATTGCAGCGGCCAGTCTCCTGGCCTCTTCGTCCTCAAGGGAGAACAGGTTCTGTTTGACATCGAAGATGCGACCTACCGCCTCTGAAATACGCATGTACCAGAGTTTTTGGGTCTGGAGATCAACCTGCAGACCGCAAGTAACCAGCTTCCGGCAAATGGATGCATTGCATTTGCATTCTATTTTATGCGGGAAAGTGCTGTAGAACAGACCGTAATCGCCTGTGATCTCCTCTCCCCGAGATATGTCCTTTACTGCAATATCGCAATAGGTGTCATCCACAAACAGAGGCAGGGTATTGGCGTCACAGCAGTGGTTGAGTTTTTCTTCACCCTCTCCCAGCAGCCAATTGCCTGATTCATCCTGCATCCCATAGGTGATAATCTTATCTCTCTTTTCCACCGACATAATTAAAAAATCGTTATAACAGATGAAAACCCCACTTTTTCTTAAAAAATATATTATAGTTCCCTGCGGGATATATTCTCCGGCAAAGATTCCATCCCCCTCTATGCCGCTCTTATGTATGCTGGTCTTAACTAAGTACATAAACCATTATTGCAATTAATAGTAATTGAACTTTTTTATGATTTTTTTTATAATTCAGGATTTATAAGCCTTCACTTCATCAAGCTCTTTTTTTAGATGTGCATATGTTGCCCGCAGGTGCTCGGATATCACCCTGGTATCGGATAAGACGGGCATGAAGTTTGTATCGCCATTCCAGCGGGGCACGACATGCAGATGAATGTGATCGGCGATTCCCGCCCCACCCACAATGCCCATGTTGATCCCCAGGTTGAATCCATCCGGATGCATGCTCTTCTGCAATAGCTCCACCGCCAGATCGGCCAGCTCCATCATCTCTGCCCGCTCGCTATCGGTCCAGCCGGAGAGACTTGAGGTATGGCGAAAGGGGACCACCATCATGTGACCATTGTTGTAGGGATAAGCATTCATGATGATAAAATGGTGTCTCCCTCTGTGGAGTATGAGGTTCTCTTCATCCCTGTTCTCCCCGGGCTTGGCACAGAAGATGCAGCCCTCCGGCTTTTTGCTCAGGATGTAGTCGATCCTCCAGGGTGCCCATAAGTTTTCCATATCATCTCGCCCCATTCTGAAAGACGATCTTTCTTCCCACCACTTCAGGCTTCCCCTCGATGAACATCTTTATCGCCCGCGGGTAGGCCCTGAACTCCGCCCTCTGGATCCTGGCCTTCAGGCTCTCACGGGTATCGTTGCCCTTCACAGGCACCGGCTGCTGATAGACGATCGGTCCGTGATCGACATCCTCGTCAACTATATGGATGGTGGTGCCGGTCCACATCACCCCGTGCTCCAGGGCCTGGCTGAAGGCATCCAGACCGCGAAAGGAGGGCAACAAAGCGGGATGGATATTCAGAATCCTATTTTTATAATGCCGCACGAAACGGGGAGAGAGGATCCTCATATAACCGGTGAGGACCACCAGGTCCACCCCAGCCTCCTCTAGTTGAGACAACAACAATTGGTCATACTCCTCTCGGGATCTGTTCGCCGGATCGATGTAATGGCAAGGAACACCAAACTCCCCTGCGATCAGGAGGGCGCCGGCATCCGGCTGATCGGCCAGGACGATCACCACCCGGGCAGGTAGATCGCCCGCCCGCTCCGCCTGCAGAATGTAGCGAAGGTTCTCTCCCCTGCCGGATGATATGATGCCAATGGAGGCGGTCAAACTAATGGCTCACTTCCCCAGGGTGATCTCAATTGCAGATACATTGGTCTCTCCCCGGTCGGTGTTGAGGGTCTCGGTGGAGATCTGAATTCCCATCACCCTCACATCCGGCAGAAATCGTGATCTTGAGACCTCTGCCACATCCACCGCCCTGGAGATCGCCCGCCCCCTGGCCATGATCCTGACATCCTTAGCGCCGCTGTTGAACTGGGTTACCACTGCCAGCACATAGTTCATCACAGGCTTGTTGCCGACGAATACGACCTCATCTTCCGCCATTGGCTCATCACCTTGAAAATTAAATTTTAATATGCTCTGATATCATAGATAAATCTGCTGATTAGAGATCACTGCACATACAGATATCTGCCCAAAGAGACCCACCTACAGATATCTCCCTCTCGCTTTTATCTCCTTCACCCTCTCCAGGACCGCCTTCCCCGGGGGATAGACCTCCAGGTAGCCGGACTTGAAGGACTCCACCAGCTCCTCCGGCTGGTCGTGGGTGCTCTCCAGGGTCTGGAAATAGACGTGCACATCCACCCCCTGGGCCTCAACTGACCGCTCGTAAAAGGAGAGGCCAAAGTCGATCAGGCAGATCTCCCCCTCGACCAGGATCATATTAGAGGTGGTCAGGTCTCCGTGGATGATGCCCCCCTGATGCAGCTTTCCCACCATCTCCCCCACCTTGCGGGATAGATCCGGACTGATCACATCCTTGAGCTTATCCCCCTGAACGTACTCCATCCTCAGCTCAAAGCGAGATACATCGCAGACGATGGGGGTGAGAACCCCATGCCTGCGGGCGTCGGAGGTGATCCTTGCCTCCCTTACCGTCCTCTCCTGGCGGATGCGTTCGTCCAGGGCAGGCAGGCGGTAGCTCTTGGGAAGCCGCCACTTCCTGACCACTCCCTCCTCAAGAGTTATTACTGCTTCTGCCCCTCTCCCAATCTCCATATGATCCATATCTCCTGCCGATGGCATCCATCTCATTCATATCCCGTGCTCTTTGCCCCGGTCCTCAGAGGTCCTCTCTCCCCTCCAGGCCTTGACCAGCCCCAGGCAGCCGGTTATCATCATATCTCCACCGGGAGATGCCGCCACAGCTCCTTTTAAGGCCTCACAGGAGAGGAAGCTCTCTCTCCGGGGTCCGGTGACCAGAATCGACCTGACCCTATCCGGCACACTGCCTATATAAGCACCATGCCCTCCATCCTCAAAGACCTCATCCTCCGCCAGCGCTCCCCGACAGAGCTTCTCGATAAGCTCCCGTACCTTTTCTCCTTTCATCGCCGAGGTGTGATGCTCGAATATCGCAGTGATCCGATCCTCACAGAGGATGGCGGCTATGGTATGGCTGTTTCCGAAGTTGATGATCAATCCCGGGTCCTGCATCCGCGGATCGAGGGCCGCCCCGAAGATGGCCGCAGGACCGGTATCCATAATGAAGGCTCTGTATCCCTTTTTGGCCAGAGTATCCCGCACCGCCAGCATTCTGGTCATCTCCTGCAGCGGCTCTTTGTAGGCGAAATCCTCCAGACACCCGCCAGAACGGATTGCTGCTGCCAGATGCTCGAACCGGACCCGGCGGTTGGGCCTGCCGGGCGAGTAGCCGTGGTCCTGTACTGCTACAGCGATATCCTTGGGCAGTGATACATCGAAGAGCTGGAAAGCCCGCTCCAGAGAGGTTATGTCTATGTCCCCGGTCTCGATCACCTCGGATGTTGATGGGGCATCCTCCTGGATAACAATCCCAAGGGCACGGACCTGCTCGAGATCATTATTGATGGTGGCAGCGGCGGAGGGAGTGGCAAAGACCCTCAGCCCGGCTGCAAGATGCCATCTCACCGCCATGGTGGAGGCTCCGCCCCCCATGAGCGGGCCGTGCAAAAAGATGTCCCGTCCGGCAATCCTCGCCCTGCTGATCCGGTTTCCCACAATCATGGTCTGACTGGGCAGCACCATCTTCGTTGAGCCCTCTATGGGCACGTCCTCCTGGTAGAGCAGGATGTCCTGGGTCCCTGCACCCACATCAACTGTTAAGAGCGTCATAGAGTCAATCCTTTCCCCACGACGGGAAAAATTTTATCCTCATGCGTAAAGGAAAGAGCATGATCATAGATGTGCTGGTCGCGAGCACTTCTCGCCACAAAAGGTTTGGCCCGGTCACCGATCCGGAAAAAGCCGATGACCTGTCCGGAAAGATAATTCTGGAAAGGATCAGGAATGCAGGGTATACCGGCAACTATCAGCTTCTTCCCGATGGCATAGAGCCCATCCAGCAAGCGGTGAAGTGCAGCCGGGCTGATGCCGTGGTGATCTGCGGCGGCACAGGGCTCACCCACCTGGACCAGACAATAGAGGCGGTAGAGCCTCTTTTCGAAAAGAGACTGCCTGGATTTGGGGAGATCTTCCGCTGGCAGAGCATGCAGGAGGTTGGAACCCGGGCCATGCTCACCCGGGCAGCAGCGGGAGTGCATCGGAAAAAACCGGTATTCTGCCTCCCCGGCTCTCCCGCTGCCGCTCGCCTGGGGGTGGAGTTAATACTGGGGGAGATCGAGCATATCCTCAAACATGTGCTGGAGTAGGAAAAAATAAAAGTAACCAAATCAAATTCTGTTGCCCCGGAGTAGCCTTTTATATCATTAGTACACTAATAAGCACA
>JAXDAR010000199.1:0-7463 GCA_034679645.1 Methanothrix sp.
AGAGGTTCATCGATTATGCCACTCTAAGGAATGCCTCATTTGTCACCACCATGGAGTTGGTGAACATATCTTCGCAGAGGGCGCAGGCAGAAATCATTCTTAATCCATCCAATAATACCACCATTGCAGGAGATACCAAGAATTGCATAATCTGCGAGACGCTGAAGAACATCACAATCGAAAATATAGATAATGAAGAAAGTGCATCCAATGCCACAACAATAAAGCCCACTGCAATGCCCAAGGCTGTGATGAGCGAATAGCCGGGCAAAAGAGTTCCTGCCCCGGATAAGCGAGGATTGAGCTTATTCGGGGATCAGGCTTTACAATGCCGCTGAAGCCCGGATAGATAAGCGAACAGGCACAGGCGCATATATGCGCTCGTTGTATGCGCCTGTGCCTCCAGGCAGCCCTGCAGTCAGATGAATCAACAATTGATCTTGACGTTTATCATTTTGGACCATCAGAGAGAGGCTTTCTAGATCGATTCTATCGGATGTAATATTCCCTTTGCGCCCTATTTTTCATCATCTGCCCGAAGGCCAGCCCCACCAACAGCCCGGCAATATGAGCCATGTGGCCGATATTGTCTGCTGAGCCCATGAATGTAAAGTCGATCAGAGCATAGACCACCACTGCCCAGCGAATGCTCATCGGTATCACGAAGAAAAGGAGCACTTGAATCTCCGGAGCAATTATGGCCAGACATCCCAGAGCGCCGTATAGTGCGCCGCTCGCCCCATAATTAAAACCGCTGGTGACCGTCATCTGGGCCAGGCCTGCCACGATCCCGGAGAGGATATATATCTGCAGGAACTTTCTCCCACCCACCCTCCTCTCCAGCTCCATACCAAAGAAGAAGAGGAAAAGCATATTGAAGAATAGGTGGTTGAAATCGAAATGGACGAACATATGGGTGAGAATCGTCCAGGGCATTTTATATACATAATCGGGATTGAGGGCCAGATATTCGTACACAAGGTTTTCGTTTATACGGCCCAAGAAAAACACCAGTATGCAGATCAACAGTATTATGCCCGAATAGGATACGGGCATCAATGCCCCGATGCGATCCTGCCAGCTGGCGCCGGGAGTGGTCGGATCTCCCCATTCGTCCCTATTTCGGTAGTCCTCTCGTCTGCCCGCCCGTGCCAGAAGCGGCCCAGGCCCGCCCCATCTCTCCCAGGCAAGCCTTTTCCGGGCAGACCTCAGGGATGTGTATAAATTCGACTGCAATTGCACTTTATACCTCACAAGATCTCAATTTACTCGGTAACATACTGGCCATCGCGCAGCACTATCACATAATCGGCTGAATTTCTCAGGGCCACAGAAAATCCCGGTTCCGCCCCGAAGATGATGGTCTCCTTACCGTGCTCCATGGCCTTCATTAAAACCGGCTTAAGGTCGGCATCACGGGTGACCAGGGCCAGGGTATCGATGACCGGATTGTAGATCATATCCACGCCCTCCACCGCCATCCTCACATCCACGTCGCTGGTGCAGATCACCGGCTCGAATCCCTGGTTCTCCACCGCTTCCACCAGCTTCTCAGATGCATACTGATTCAAGAATACCTTGCCCATTTTGATGTCGCCATAGTCTTTCAGAATGTCCCTGATCTCCTCCAGGTCCATCTGGAACTCCTTTCTGAGCATATTGGGCCCATCCACCAGAAGGCCGATCCGCTTTCTTCCCTTTTCCTTTCTCGAGCCCAGATACTTCATGATATGCTCGAAAGGTACTGTCATCCGATCCATGTTGACCCTTTTCTTGATGATTTGGCTTAATTGGTCATTTCAACGGATGTTATAAATTCGTTTGGTATTCGCTGCCGTCCGGGCTGCCACCTCCTGCGGCTCCAGCCCCTTTATCCTGGCTATCAGCCGGACGGAATCCAGCACATTTGCTGGCTCATTTCTGCCCTTGCAAGGAGAGAGGAAGGGGCTGTCCGTCTCCACCAGGAGGTGATCGAGGGAGACGTTCCTGGCCAGTATCTGATGGTGTCCGGATCGGCAGACGTTGGTGGCTAAAGAGATGAAAAATCCCCTATCCTGGGCCTCTCTCATAGTGGGGAGGGTGCCGCTGTAGCAGTGGAATACGACTTTGTCCAGATGCTTGACCATATCCAGGGCAGGTTGTTCTGCGTCCCGGGAATGGATGACTAAAGGGAGGTTAAGGGACTCGGCTATGGCGATGACCTTTTTGAAGATCTCAGCCTGGCGTTCTCTGGTGGGAGAGTCCTTGCAATGGTAGTAATCAAGGCCCGCTTCGCCTATACCCACCGCCTGGCCGGCGTTCTCTTCGATCTGGTCCAAGAGCATCTTGATCTCTGGGTCCTTCATCCCGTCAATTGAGTTCGGGCTGAAGCCCAGGGTGGCAGAGATAAATTCATAGTTCTTCGCCAGCTCCAGGGACTTGCTGTTGGTGGAGCAGTCCACGCCGGAGTTGATCATCCTGACCACTCCGGCCTTTCGGGCGTTCTCGATCACCGCTTCCCGATCTTTATTGAAATGCTTGAAATCCAGGTGGCAATGCGAATCGATTGCCTCGACTGGTGACCTCTGTACATTTCCCTGTGCGCTTCCCTGTATGTTTGCCTTCATGTTTCCCTGGGTAGTTCCCTGCATATCTCTCTGCACATCCCCTATCATTGATTCAACGAAGAGCGGCGTCCTCCAGGAGCATCAATCTGTTGATGGCGCTGACCAGAGCCTCCACCGAGGCCATGACGATGTCCTCCCGCGCTGAACGGGCGCTGACTCTCCTGCCCCTGTCGTCCTCCACCCCGATCACCACCTCGGCCAGGGCGTCGGCACCTCCGGATATGGCCTCGATGCGGAAGTCGCAGAGGTGGATGGATGTATCGCTATCCAGGAGACCCTGCACCGCATTGACTGCTGCGTCCACTGGGCCCACTCCGGTATTGGCTAGGACCTTCTCCTTTCCCCGGACCATAGCTTTAACCGTGGCGGTGGGAGTGATGATGTTTCCGGTCATCACTGAGACCTCCTTGAGCACCACTGCCTGGCTGCCTTTGGCCACGTCTCCGATGACCACATCGGCGATGGTCTGCAGATCGATGGTCCCGACCTGCTTGCCCTTGTCGCCAAGCTCCTTGATCCTCTCCAGGATATCCTGCAGTTGCTCATCCGTTGGCCGGTAGCCCGCCTCCTCCAGGACCTTGGCCACGGCATGCCTCCCGGTATGTTTGCCCAGGACTATTCTTCTCTTGTGGCCCACCATCTCCGGGGTCATTATGCCGGGCTCGAAGGTTTTGCTGTTCTCGATGACCCCGTGGCTGTGGATCCCGGACTCGTGGGAGAAAGCGTTCTCTCCCACAATAGGAGCGGTTATGGATATCTTCACCTTGGTCAGCCGCTCGACCATCCTGGCGGTCTCCACCAGGTATTCGGTCTTGATGTCCGTCCTGGCATTGTAGATGGAGTGCAAGCCCATCACCACCTCTGCCAGGTTGGCGTTGCCCGCCCTCTCTCCCAGGCCGTTGACGCATACCTGGACCTCCCTGGCTCCTGCCTCCACCGCGGCCAGGCTGTTGGCCACTGCCAGGCCGAAGTCGTTGTGGCAGTGGACATCCACCACCATGTTAACATCATCGCAGATGTCCTTGACCATCCGGTAGAATGAGGAGGGTACGGCCACGCCCACAGTGTCTGGTATATTTATGATATCGCAGTGCACTTCTTCCACCGCTTTGAATATGCGATGCAGGAACTCGGGCGAGGTGCGGGTGGCATCCATGGCCGAGAAGAGGCAGGTCCGTCCGTTATCTTTCACCAACTCCACAGTCTTTATTGCTCCCTCAACGATCTCATCGTGGCTCATCTTGATGGTCTGAGCGAGCTGGATATCGGAGGTGGGAGAAAAGACGTGGACCAGGTCCACTTCAGCGTCAAGGCAGGCCTGAGCATCCTTTTCCACTATGCGGGAGAGGCCGCAGACCTGAGCCTGGAGGCCGGACCGGGCGATCTGGCGGACGCTATCGAACTCGCCTTTTGAGGATACGGGAAAACCGGCCTCGATAACATTTACACCGAGTTTGTCAAGCTGCCGGGCGATCTGGATCTTCTCATCCATAGTGAGAGAGACGCCAGGAGTCTGTTCTCCATCGCGAAGGGTGGTATCAAAAATGTGCACTTTTTCATCAACAAGCGAATGAACGTCGTAGAAGACGATTCCCCACAGAGATTTCTTGTGTCATACTTTATTCAATGCTACCTGCACTATAAAACCTTTGCCAGCCAACAGGAAGGAATGTATGGGTAGACTAAGGATTCAGTTCGAGAGCATGAATTATTATAATCCCCCGAATAGTTGCTGCCTTTATGAAGACTGTAATGCTTCTGGTAAGCCTGCTGGCGGCAGTATCCCTGACCGCTGCATTAACTCCCGAAGAGCAGACCACAGTGAATGGCCTCCAGCTCTCATTTGAGCTGGGCGCAGCCTATGAGAAGGCAGTTCGCGGGGAGAACGTCACCGCCTACAATTCTCTGGTTGACCAGTGGAATGCGTGGGTGATGACCAACTTCGGGAATGGCACTGCTCTGCTCAGGGAAAAGATGGTAGTGAGCACAGATACCCTGACACCTTATTATGTGGAGAACAATACCACCACGAATATAGTGCACGAGATCGACTCGACGAAGAAATATGTGACAACGGATATCAACTCCCTGCCGGACTCAGTGCGGGAAGCATATGCTCAGACCGAGGAGGGCAAGGAGAAGGTCAAGGATTACCTGGGCGGAGTCTGAGGGGCTGAGATTGAGATATTGATGTTGAGGGAACAAGAGCCTCGTGTTGTGATCAGTAATGCAGTGGATTTGAATTAAGCGTTGAAATCCGCACGGGTGAGGAATTTCTCGGGCAGCATGCTCGGCCCAGGAGGAATTCATCCACTCCAAAATTTTTTATTATACTGCCAGGCGGCTCAGTTTTGTTCAATTAAGCAGAGTAAGATGCTCTAGGGATTGATTTCCGGGCCGGATCTTTTTTTCGCCTTAAGAGCGGAAATCAAGATCAATGGCCTGTTGCATTTGTCTTTTAGATCTATGGCATCCTGGAGGAAAAAATCATGGTCCTTCGCTGTTTTCGATGGATGAAACCGGGGCCACTATTTCACTCTCCTCTTGTGCCTTCTGTCTCTTTCTGGTGAAATCGGGTTGTTTAGGCCTCACACAAAGGCACTGAGGCACAAAGGGGTTCACCCAACTGAGAAACACTCCTCACGTGATACCTTGGCCTTTCTCAGGATCTCAGCTATCAGGTCGGCGCAAATATCCTGGCCGTGATGTGGATTAGGAATAATTACGAGTGTGATCCCTCGAATCAGGTGCTGGTGTCTCTTTCCCTGAAACGTCCCCTCGAATCCGAGCTTCTTTTACCTTCGGATTATCTCACCCCGTGAGACCGGGACGAGCCAGGACAACTGGAACCGGCTCCTTGGAGACCTCGATGGTCTGGCCACTCTGGGGGGACATTGGCCGCGGCCCCCAGGGCTGACTTAAGGCGCGCATAAAATATAGTCTGTGCAGTTTTGAATTAACCATAATAGCAGCCCGGATTTCTTAAATATGGTTCAAACCATTGCCTGAATCCGCCGGGAGAATTCTCGCTTTAATATATCGCAATCTATAACCATCAACGGCTCATCCCGATCTTTTTGGCTTTGAGGTCCCCTTTTGACCTGCGTCCCGGTGGGCAGACTCGCAGTGCCCACTGAAAAACCAGCTCGCACGCATCAATTTTAGCAATAATCCAACCCAGCTTCAGGAAATCTACTTTCGGAATGCCAGCTTCTTTTCCTGATAGGATGGTGAAAAGATTTAATTGGGAAGGCGGAGTACAACCATTTTAGGAAGATACAATGCCTCATGCCGTTTCCTTGAAGAGTGACGAATGCAATTTGGATAATCTGTTAAAAGAGCTGTCTCTTGGGGAATCCATTACATTGACCGGACCAGAAGGTGGCCCTGTGGCCCTGCTGATATCCCTCAAGCCCCAAAAAAAAAGCTCAAAAAACTGACACCGATTGGGATGCACGAATGGATGATCTGGCCCAAAGGGTGAGTCGCTCCTGGAAAGGAGAGAAAAGTGCAGTGGATATCCTTTCGGAGATGCGAAGGTAAAATGGATCAGAACAAGTGTGGGGCAGTAGATCTCATTATTCTGTGCCTTTCTCAGAAACTCTCGACTCATTTTTAATTGGGCTCATCGGAGCGTGCAGAAGCGACGAAGACGCTGGCATCTATGAGGGATCCAAATAAAGATAAGGTGAAAATCATGAAGACATTGATCGAGCAGATCATCCCCATGGGCACAGTTCTTTTGGCTCTTATCAGCAGCAGCGTTGCGGGCTGCATCATGCCCGGCTGCATTCAGGGATCAGGAATCTACATCACCGAGAACAGGACTGTGGATGACTTCAGCAGCATAGACATCTCTGGAATCGGGGATGTCTACCTCATCCAGGGGGAAAGAGAATTGAAGATCGAGGCAGAAGATAATATAATTCAGGAAATAAAAACAGAAGTTGGTGACGGAAAGCTCACTATATATCATAAAGCGAGATGCATCAAGCCTCACATGCCTATCAAGATCTTCATCTCCACCCCTGAACTTGATGAATTGAGTGTCAGCGGCTCGGGAAGAGTGATCGTCCTGGACGGCAGCAGATGATAAAATGTCCTGCATCAGCCGATTGTTCGAATTGCAATGATTCTCCTCTTATCTACAATGGGGTACAGGTTGGCCATCTATTGAAGTCTGGGACCGGCTGCAGGCCCATAGTCATCGCTCCCGGCCATCGGGTCTCCATGAGCTCTTCCCTTGAACTGTCGCGCAGGTACATTTTGAAGAGCAAGCTTCCCGAGCCCTGCAGGCTCGCCCATCAGTATGTCAATCAAGTAAAAGAGGTGTATTGCAGGGATGTTATGATGGATTGAGATGATCCTGTCGGAATCTTTATTTTGATTTTCTCATGATCGCAATTCCTATCCCGGACCTTTTGCAGCCTTCCGTCCTTCAAAAAGCTCAGTTCCCGCCCATTCGCATTGAGTATCCCGGCATAGCTCTATCAGATCCTCAGGAAAAGGCTCAAAAAAACTCTGGCCATTCAAATACCCTTCATCGAAGCGGGCAATCCAGCTCTGCAGAATGGACAGTGGCGCGCCGAACGGGACCCTCTTCATCCTGTACTTCTCAATACTCTGCAGGAAGAAATCCTTTTCTCCGGAGGAGAGATCAGTTGAGAAGTATCCCAGGGAATGCATGAGCACATTGGCTTTGGAGGTGTACCTGGGAGGCCTCATCAATGCCATTTCCAGATGCTCCCGGTATTCTTTCAAGAGATTGGAGATCTGCTTACCATCCCGGTTGGCCACGATATTGCCCAGTAGCTTCGATTCCTTCTGGCTGTGTGCTGCCAGCAGAAGTTTGTTGAT
>JAXDAR010000200.1:0-2791 GCA_034679645.1 Methanothrix sp.
TACATCCTTGATTACATCATTTAAAATTAGCATGAGTGAGGCACTTGATCCCCATGTGAACAGAAGGCACTTTGCTGAGGAATGGTGGGCTTAACCGATGACACATGCAGAAACCTTTGAGGCATTGGTGGCATCTGGAATCGCAGAGCTGACCATTGTACCTTCCATCGTCATCAGAATGAGCAGGAAAGCTGTGACCCAAGAATGCTCTCTCATCTCCGCCTCTCTGCATTGAATTAATGACTTGGTTTCTCCTGCCTGCCTTAAGTCTTTTCCGGAGTCTTCTGATATTGGCAGCAAAATCCTCAATCTTCGATAGTCCTGGTCTACCATCTGAAATATTCAAAAGGTATTTAGCAAATGGATTAGAATAGTCATATCATGAATTTCTTGAGGGCGGCCTCACTCATCATAGGAATTATCCTTGTCACTTTATTTGCCGACGGATCAGAGTCTATTCCAGGGATAAAAGCAGATGATCAGCAGACTGCAGCCTGTGCACAAGAAAGAGATATTTCCAGAGAACATCTGGAATCGACTATAGGAAATGCTGAGGCATTGTATGAATATTGCGGATGCTATGATGAGACGAAAAATCCAGAAAAAGCAAGGGAGTGTTACAAGAAAGTTGAATTTCATTGTGATAACATCTTCAAAACAGAACCATCCGATCCAGCCGCCCTTGACCTCAAGACGAACGCAGAAGACAAACTATGCGAATTAGATGGAGATATATACAAACTACCCCCTGGGTCCATCTGCACCTGTGTAAAGGACAGCCGTTACGACTCGATCTTAGATGGCTACGAAGGCATAACGAGATTGAATCCGGGCAATTTCAAAGCCTGGAACAACCGAGGCGCACTGCTGGCGGAGCTATGCTGTCAGGAAGAAGCCCTGGCATCCTTTGATGAAGCAATAAACATCAACTCATCTCTGGCTGAGCCGTGGTACAATAAGGGCGTATGCCTCTTCTGGGATGATCCCCAGGAAGCACTTCAATGCTTAAATCGATCTGTGGAGCTGGATCCAGGATTGGCAGAAGCTTGGTTCAACAGATATCTGCTATTGCTTCCCACAGATATCGACATGAGCGATCCCAGCTGTCTCGCAGCCTACAAAGAGGCTACTGCCAGCTACAGCAAGGCCATAGAGCTCGATCCTGATTTGAGCTCATATATACCACCATATTTGGTCTACAGAAGGATGGGATGAACAGGCATGACTGGGAGAAACATAATATCAGCTTTGTTATTGCTTTTCTTAGTGCTATTTATCGCCTTGCAGTCCTCCCTGGGCAGCGGCTCCTACCTGCGCAAGAACTGCACTTTTGCCGAATACGATGCATCGGAGCTGATTGCATTTTCTCTGGAAGGGGCTTCATCCATGAGCGAGGATGCATCAAATAAGGCGGAGCGAAGGGCAGACAAGATCAAGTCGGATATCGAGGTTTGCCTGGACATAGAGGCCTTCGATCAGATCAGGCCAAAGGTAATCCCGCTCATCGGCAATGCCACCTCGGACAGCCTGAACATCAGGCAAATATGCAATATATACGATTACATGTGCCACAATTGGGGATATATAAGCGACCCCAGGGGCTTGGACTGGTTCCAGAATGCCACTTACACCATGAGGATGGGCGATTTGGGCCAAAAGATTGGATATGGAGACTGCGATGACTTCGCCATCCTCATGGCTTCTTTTATAGAAAACATCGGAGGAGCCACAACGGTGGTCTTGGCCTCGGATCCAGGCAGATCAGGGCATGTTTACGCCGAGGTCTATTTGGGCAGACTAAGCCAGGACGAGGAGAAGATCAACCGCATAATGCAGTGGCTCAGAGATGAATATAGCAATAAGGATATTGGCTATGATATTCTCGATCCTTCCAGCCAAGAGGTCTGGATCAATCTGGATTACAACTCTCTATGCCCCGGCGGCCCTCCGGTCAAGATGGCGAGAAACATGCCTCTGGTGCTGAGGGGCGAGATCACCAAGAGAACTCTGATGCCGTGGGATGAGAGTTTGGAAAGCAAGCTTCCTACCTTGTCGGATCTGCCGCAAAAGGAGTCAAATTATAAACTAAATTATATGCTGAGAGAGGCCACAGCTCTGCAAGAGGCTGGGGAGTATGAAGAGGCGATCAAGGGATACGAGGAAATCCTAAGCACGACATCCAAGATGGAATTCCCTTACGAGTATGGAAGTGCCTTGATGGGAATGGGGAATGCATACTACGATCTTGCTTCAGCAAAGGATAAGGAAAGACACCTGCAAAGGGCGATCAATTGCTATCGAGAGGCTCTGAAGATCCGAACCATCGAGGGCTATCCAATTGATTATGCCGTGACCCAGAACAACCTGGGCAGCGCCTATTGGAGCCTGGCCGGTGTTCGGGACAAGAATGCAAATCTCGAGATGGCCATCGAAGCTTATGGGGAGGCTCTGAAAATCCGAACCATCGAGAGCTACCCAATTGACCATGCCGTGACCCAGAACAACATGGGCAGCGCCTATTGGAGCCTGGCCAATGTTCGGGACAAGGAAGCCAATCTTATGCTGGCTATCGAGGCTCATAGGGAGGCTCTAAAGATCCGAACCATCGAGAGCTATCCAATTGACTATGCCCTGACCCAGAATAACTTAGGCGCAACCTATCGGAGCTTGGCCGATGTCCGGGATAAGGAGGCAAACCTCGAGCTGGCTATCGAGTCTTATTGGGATGCTCTGAATATACGAACCAAAAAGAGCTATCCCCTTAGCTATGCCCAGACCCAGAACAACCTGG
>JAXDAR010000201.1:0-17719 GCA_034679645.1 Methanothrix sp.
ATAATGGACTGCTATGCAAATACTGCAAAAGCAAGGACCGTACTCGGATGGAGACCTCTCATCGATATAGATGAAGGATTGAAGATGATGTTAAAAAAATATAAAAAACTCCATGAGTATGACTAAAATAACATCTATAATTAAATACATATCTTACCAGGCCATGATAAATAGATTCGATATAAATGTGAAGAATTAATATAAATACAGATATAAATGAGAATATTGATATTGATATAAATATGGAGATAAATATTGATATAAATAGAAATAGAAATATAAATAGAAATATAAATAGAAATATAAATATAAATTAATGTGACTTTGTGGAAGATAAATCGATACCGTTGATCAAGATTTGTGATTGTGAGGATCTATGAAGATAGCCATTGTCTGCTCCCATGGGGGACATCTCACCCAGATGCTGTACCTTATGGAGGCGTTTAAAGGAAACGATATCATAATCATTACCTACGACTCCAAGAGGACAAGGGAACTGGAGCAAAAAAAATATTTGGTGAAAAATATAGGTTACAATCCGGTGAAGATGTTCTTCGCAGCCATTGTCTTTTTCAGGATCTTCCTGGAATACCGACCGGACCTCATAGTCAGCAATGGCTCCGAAATTGCCATCCCCGCACTGTATATCGGAAAGCTGCTCGCCGCTAAAATCATCTTCATTGAGAGCTGGGCGAGGGTAAATAATCCTTCACTAACAGGCAGGATTGTCTATCCTGTGGCCGATCATTTTTTGGTTCAATGGCCTCAATTGCTCACCAAGTACGGAAAACGGGCGGTATATGAAGGGGCCATAATATGATCTTTGTCACCGTCGGCATGCATAATCAGGGATTTGACAGGCTGATAGAGAGATGCGATATCATCGCCGGGCAGATGGAAGAGAAGATGATCATGCAAAAGGGATGCACCAACTACTGCCCGAAAAATGCCGAATACTTTGATTTTGCCAGCTATGAAAAGATTTTGAGTTTGATCAGGCAATCCCGTTTGGTGATCACCCATGATGGAGCGGGCTCAATCCTTAACTGCCTTCTCAATAAAAAGACCTCAATCGTGGTGCCTAGGTTGAAGGAATTCAACGAATGCAAGTACGAGAATAAACTGGATTTGGCTTTGGAATTGGAGAAACAGAATAAGATATATTTGGTTAAAGATATCAATCGGCTCAATCTGGAGCTGATCCAGGATTTAGAGTTTATTAAAAATTTTGAATCTGAGAATAATTTGCTAATGAATATTAAAAAATATATAAAGATATAGCGTTATGATATGAGGTATAAAAATGCCAGAAAGAAATAATCTCTTGGCGATAACCCCGGCATATAACTATTTTGTCAAAGATCAGATAGAATCCATATCAGATGATTTTGCCTCAATTGATGTCTTTGTATACCATAATCCAATAACGGAGATATCCAATTATCTGCCCATTCACGAATTGAGCCTCTTCACCAAAAAGTCCCTGATCGAGTCCTCCGGAAAGCCGGAGAATGTATCGATATATTCGGTTCCAGCCTTTTTCATCCCCATCGACCGCCAATACAGCCATCTGGGCGAGAAGCATTATCAAAAAATTTTTAAAATTATGGAAAGGAAGAATGTGAAGCCAAACCTGATTCATTCTCACTTCCTTTGGACCTCCGGATATGTGGGTGCCCGGCTCAAGGAGAGTCTCCAGATACCTCTAATAGTCTCGGGATATGGATATGACCTATATGATCTGCCATTCAAGAGCCCCGCCTGGAGAGAGAGGATAAGAGGCATACTGAACGATTCTGATTGCATAATCACCGTCAGCAAGAGCCTGGCGGAATGCGTAAGAAGACTGGATGTAAAACGGCCGGTAGAGATCCTGCCAACAGGATATGATAGCAAACGCTTCTACCCGCGCGACCGGGAGGAATGCAGAAGAAGGCTGGGTTTACCCCGGAACAGGAGGATAATCCTATCCATCGGGAGCCTGGTAAAGGTAAAAGGCCACATAAACCTCATTCATGCGATGGAAGAGCTGGAGAAGAGATCGAAAGACGTAATATGCATAATCCTGGGGGAAGGAAATCTCAGAAATGAGCTGCAAAAGGAGATAAAAAGATGCGGCCTGGAGAAGGTGATATGGCTTGTGGGAAGAAAGCCCAGAGAAGAACTCCCCCTGTGGATAAATGCATGTGATATATTTGTGCTCGCAAGTCTGAATGAGGGAAATCCCACGGTTATGTTTGAGTCAATGGGCTGCGGCATACCTTTTGTCAGCACCAATGTGGGAGGGGTCTCTGAAATCATCACCTCCGATGAATACGGCCTCATATGCCGTAGCAATGATAGCTGTGATTTATGCAATAGGATTCTTGAGGCTTTGAATAAAAAATGGAATAGTGATGTAATCCTTAGCCATGCACTGCATTATGAATGGAACAGACAGAGAGAGAACCTCAAGGAAATTTATAAAAGATTTGTATAAATAATCCATCGGCCTGGGCCCAGGTATGGGGCTGTGGTGCCAGGATGAGATCCCGGGATATACGTAGCAAAGACAGTGGAGCTGTAATCTGCTAAGTACCGATATTAAGAAAAAAATGACTCAAAAGGCTTTTTAATCTATATGTCCTGACTGCTCAAGGATTGAGGCGGAATATTAAGCTCTTGGCTTCTTGGCGATACTGAGAGCAAATGGCGGAGGCTCTGTTAAAGCTTAATCGAGGTTTTGAGGACTAGTATGTGTGGAATCAATGGTTTTAACTGGAAAAATGAATATTTAATAGAAAAAATGAACTCCAGTTTGAAGCACCGGGGCCCGGATGACGAAGGAATCTATACCGATGAAGAGGTTTCGCTGGGTCACCTGCGCCTGTCCATTATCGACTTATCCAATAAAGGTCATCAACCGATGTATGATCGCCAGGGAGAATTTATTATAATATATAATGGAGAGGTCTATAATTTTAAATCTCTGCGGGAAGAGCTCGAATCGATGGGATATTCATTTAAATCAAATACCGATACAGAGGTAATATTATATTCCTACATCCAGTGGAAAGAGAGATGCCTGAAGAAGTTCAATGGAATGTTTGCCTTTGTGATATACGATTCGGCAGGCAAAAAGCTATTTTTGGCCAGAGATCATGCAGGAATTAAGCCGTTATATTATTATTTTGATAAATACAATAAAAAATTTTTGTTTTCTTCAGAGATACCGCCATTGATGGATCACGAGATTGTCACTGCACCAAACAAAAAATTAATAAAAGATTTCTTGCTCTACAATATAACCGATCACACCGAGGAGACATTCTTTGAGGGGATAAAGAAGGTCCCCAGTGGCTGTTATGCCACCTTCGACCTCATGCGATGTGAATTGAAGATAAAAAAATGGTATGATGTAGAATATAAAGAGAAATTCACCGGCACCTATGAGGAGGCAGTATCCACATTTAGAGAGTTGATGGAAGATAGTGTGAATATCAGATTGATCAGCGATGTTCCTGTAGGCACATGCCTGAGCGGGGGAATCGATTCATCGGCCATCGCATGCCTGATAGATAAGAGCAGGATGCTAAAGACATTTTCCGCAGTATACGAGGGCTTTGAGAGAGATGAATCAAAATATATATCAATAGTATCGGAGAAAACAGGCATGGAAAACTATAGAATCCAACCCACCCCGGAAAGACTGCAAAAAGATCTATTAAAAATTGTAAAATTGATCGGCGAGCCTTTTCCCTCCGCGTCCATCTACGCCCAAAATTGCGTGCAGGAACTGGCCAGGAGTAATGGTATAACTGTGGTGCTGGATGGCCAGGGCGCAGATGAACTTCTGGCCGGATATCACTATTTTCTTGGATTTTATCTGGTAGATTTATTAAAAACTTTTAAAATAAAAAGATTCGCCTCTGAACTCCTTGATTTAATTAAAGGCAAAAATTATAAAATTGCCATCCAATTTTCATTATATCTCATGCTACCTTATATTATACAAAAGCATATTTTTCTGCGCGAATCCATTCTATCCAGAGAGTTGAGCGACTCCGTTCCTAGCACAGAGTATTTTAGAAAATTTTCTGATTGCCGCTCCCTGAGCCAGTCCCTGGAATTCCATCTGCTATACAGGCTGGAGCAGCTATTAAAATGGGAAGACAGAAACTCGATGGGAAATCAAACCGAATCAAGAGTTCCTTTTCTTGATTATAGAATAATTGAGTTCATATCTGGATTGCCAGATGACTTCATAATCAGAGAGGGAAGAACCAAGGCATTGCTAAGGGATGCAATGATCGACATTGTGCCCATTGAGATACTGGAAAGAAGGGATAAGATCGGATACGAAACCCCGGAGGCAAACTGGCTGAAGACCGAAGGTTTCCAGAAGCTCCTGGATGATTGGTTTTTGCGGGATGAACCCCTTTGCAGAGAGTATATCGATGTGAAAAAGCTGCGAATGCAGATAAAAGGGCATGTATTTGAGAATAAAAACCATTCAAGAAATCTATGGAAGGCCATATTCCTGGAGGCCTGGCTAAAGACCTTCTTCTCCGATTGATCTATACAATCATCGGAATTGCCAGCCCCAGAGCACCTTCCAGATGCCAGACTCAGGGATATGAGCCTCGACCATCCGAGGCTCATGTCTTTCAGAGCCTGAATCGGCTCTCAGTCAAACATTGGGAATTCCAAACCCATGTGATCCCTGGTTATTCAGCTTCCCCTCCAGGATCATCGATCCGACGGTGGAGGAGTAGCAGTAGAAGAGATTAATGGTCGTGCCCGGGGCGCAGTCTATTGTATGCCTGGCAGGGATGAATACGGTTCCTACCAGGGTTGCAGTCGCAGTGCTGGGATCGATGCCCCGGACATAGGCACAGGCATATGAGGCGTTCAGCGCTCCGCCGTGTACAGTTGCCGTTGCTGATCCCAGCAAATGCAGCGCATAATAACCATCCAAAACGCAATTTTCCAGGATTGCTGCTGTAGGACCATCGAGATCGGCATCAATATACGATGCCCCTCCATAGGAATTAGCCTTATTCCGGTCTGATTTGAAGATGGAGGCCTTAATATGGATTCCAATCGAGCTATGAATTAATAGACCATATGCATTCGAGCTTGCAGTGCAATCCATATTGGTGCTGGACATATCCAGATCGTTTATGCACCATATGGTCAGGGGAGAAGCAATGCAGGATAAGCCCTTCACCACAATGTGATCCTTACTTCTGGTCTGGTAATCGTTATTCCCGTGCACCGTGAGCCCGGTCTTACAGTATTCAAAGACACAATCGGAGACCACAGTATGCTGTGCAGTATCGAGGAGTATGCCCTCCAGGCTGCAATTTCTGGCAACGACATTGGTGATGGTGGAATGTGATTCCGATCCACCTCCATTATTTCCCAGATACAGGCCGGTCCCATATGAGTTCTTTAACTCAAGATTGTAATACTTGCCTCCCGACCTGGAGCTGCCGGTCAAGATCAGCGAGGCACCATCCTTGTACCACTGGGCCTGATCATCCCTGCTGCCATCCAGGGTCATATTGGCAACGGTGAATGCTGTAAATCCCGGATTGACGATGCCGCTTGCCCGGTTGAGAATCATCGCCACGGGATGGTCGAGATAGAACTGTTTCGGCTTCAATTTCAGTACTGTTATTCCTGCCCCATAACCGAAGATGTGGACGTTCCTGCCCTCCAGTATCGGAATACAGATCCAAAAGGGATTGGTATCCCCGTCATCCAGATAAAATAATGTATCTGCGCTGAGGTTGTATACCCCGCCTGAGATCAGGATATTGCCATTATCAGGGACGGAGTTTATCGCTTCCGTCAATACCCGAGAGTCGTCAGTCCCAGCCTCACCACTGGAAATCTCATTGCCTTCGAAATCTCTCGCGATAATCGATTTGTCCTCGATCGATACGATGACAGAATAAAAACCATTATCTAAATTTCCTATATCTATTGAATTATCTGAATCATTCATATCGGTTTTCTCTGAGAATGAACTCATTTGATGGTCCTCCTAATGCAATTATATCTACACTGATATGCATAGTCATAAGTTTTCTCCTGGCGGAGCGCAAGTGACCTTTTACCTGTTCTGCCCCGGCTATCAGGACTCGCCAGCTTCACATTTCATCGCTACAAAGAGATGAGCAATCATATTGGCACCTTTGAGATATTATACCTACTGATCAATCCTATATAAATAATTTTTTGATTTTTTTTAGAGGAAAATTCTCTGCCGTAAAGCTCAGAAAAGAGCCTCTGGGCTCGGCCCTGCTACATATATTGCATGTGGATATTTATACATCCAGATCAGATACCAAGTCAGTGATACCCGGTATCAGAAATCTGGCCGATGCCCGTCAATGGCCTGGAATCCAGTCATGAAGCCCAATCCCCTCCGTTATCCCAGCTGCAGAACGATTGCAGGAATGGCCAGGGACAGCCTATATAGAACCTCCTTTTTTATGGCATTCTCCAACATCATGAGCGCCGGGTGCGGCTTTTTCTTCTGGATCATCGCCGCCCGTCTATTCACAGTGGAAGAGGTGGGCATGGCCACAGCCCTCATCTCATCTCTTGCCCTCGTCGCCCTCTTCGCCACCCTGGGCTTTGACTCATCCATCATCCGCTTCCTCCCCCTGGAGGATAAAGGAAAGGTCATAAGCACCAGCCTCATCTTTACCGCCGGGACCAGTATCCTGGCTGGTGGGATTTATATTTTCCTAGCCAGAATTCTGACTCCGGCTATGCCTTTATGGCAGGAGCCCGGATACTCCCTGGCCTTCATTCTGATTGCAGTCTTGAACTCAATGGCAGTCAATTGCGGATATGTATTTGTAGCGGACAGGAAAGCAGACCTCTATTTCCTGCAGAACCTCATGCAGGTGATTCGCATTCCAGCACTGCTCCCCCTCACCTCTCTGGGAGTCTTAGGGATTTTCGGAGCCATAGGCCTGGGGTATCTGGCTGCCGCCCTCTTCAGCCTGGTGAAGGTTCAGACGGCTGTATCCCGGATCGGTCTGCAGGTAAACCGGGAGTTCATAAACAGGTCCTTTCGCTTCTCCTCTTTAAACTACCTCTCCAGCCTCCTTTATGCCGCACCCACTCTGATCATGCCCATACTGGTGCTCAGCCTGCTTGATGAGGCCGAGGCGGCAAAGTACTATATCGCCTTCGCCCTGGGTACCCTGGTGCTTATCATTCCCAGCTCATTTGGCACCTCCCTCTTTGTGGAAGGGAGCCATGGCAGTGGGCTGAGAAGAAGCGCCCTGCGAGCGGGAGGAGCAAGCCTGATGATCATGCTCCCCGCAGTAGTGCTGCTCTTTTTCTTTGGCGATCGTCTGCTGGGGCTGCTAAAGGGAGAGTATGTTGAGGCCTTCGGCCTCTTGAGGATCATAGCCCTCTCCAGCTTTCCTGTGGCCTGCTATTCCCTATTCATTCCCATCCAGAATGTGAGAATGAATGTGGAGAGCATATTGAAACTGAATGCAGTCAGGTGTTTGCTTCTCCTGGGATTGAGCTATGCCCTGGTGAACCGGTACGGAATCATTGGAGCGGGATACGCCTGGATGGCAACCTATCTGATCATCGTTCTCTGGGTAGGTCGGGTGGCGATGGGAGAAAAATGGGTGTGAAGATGAACAGTTTACCACCTGATGAACATCGGACTTTTATTCACAGGAGTCTGGAGACGGACCTTGCGGATATATTGAGAACACGGGTAGTTATTTCGATGAATATCTTCTCCTGTTGCTGGCGATCGATCCCAAAGCCGTCATCGATCGAGAGCTTCTTCATTTCGATTGCTATCAGCCGGGTCTGCACCTGGGTGATCCGGTAACACTTACCAAGCTCAGCGATTACATTCATGAAATAGCCCAGGCTGTGCAGTCTGTTCGAAGACAGGCTCTTTACCAGACCGCATTCCTTGCAGTAGGGATGAGGCTTAAGACCCCTGTGCCTTCCCTCATAATAATAGGGCAGCCAGATCTTCTCTCTGCTGCCAGACATCTGATGCTCGCAACCTGCCATGATCTCAGGAGGAGAAAGATAGCCGGTGATTTAAAAAGCCGTTGGTGGGATTCGGCGAGACGGAAATCCCGACTAAAAGCAGATGAAAGGACTTATCCGGCAGGAGAATCAAGTAGTCCTAAACAGGAAGCATTGAGCAATGTCCGAGATCGGCTATGAAATGTGGCAGGAGATGGTGGGTGACGCCGCTATTGAGTATGCACCTCTATTCTCCTTCATGCATGAAACCGCAAGGGAGATGCCTGTCTCCCGCGCTCTGATAGAAGATCTGAAGAAAAATAAAGAGATTAAGATATTAAGTGATCCATATGAACTCTGGCTTCAGATAGACCTGATTGAAGATGATATCGGCGGCTTCAGAATCTATCTGCAGGCCAGTGAAGAGAGGAATACCATGGAGGAGCTGATGGCGAAGATGGCAGAGTATCAGGGCATCACCCAGAAGGAGATAGAGGCCTATGAGGTTGAGCACGGCCTGGACATGATGGGGGATATATTCGAGGCGATCAGGGACGGATATGATATCCAGCCGGAGATCAGAGGAGATGATATCATCTTCTCCCTGGTGATATTCGACAGCCAGGACATAGATGACAGCAAGGGAAACGATGTATACTGGAGCAATGAGGTTTACACCAATTAGAGTTTGGGAGCATCTCCCCCGGCCCGGCCATGCCTTTTCAGTATCCGGGCGATCTCCGCTTTTGCAACCGGCTTTGCCAGATAGTCGTCCATCCCTGCCTGCAGGCACTTTTCCCTGTCACCGGACAGCGCATACGCTGTTGTAGCGACGATCCTGGGCCCATTGACCGGCCAGCGTCTTCTTATCTCCCTGGTAGCCTGCAGCCCATCCATCTCCGGCATCCTCACATCCATGAATACAATATCATAAGGCCGGCGTTCCAGCAGATCGATCACCTCTCTGCCATCCGCCACCGCATCCGGCCGATACCCCATCTTCTTGAGCATCTCCAGCATGACCTTCTGGTTGGAGGGATTATCCTCTGCCACCAGGATCCTCAGAGGACAGCCTTCTGCCATATCCGCCAGGTCGGGCGGGGACCTGACAGTAGACGCACTTCTGCACCATGGATCCGGTACAATCTCGCAGTCAACTGTGAAGCAGAAGACCGAACCTTTTCCCGGAATGCTCTCCGCCCAGATTCTGCCTCCCATGAGTTCCACCAGGCTCTTGCTGATGGCCAGGCCCAGTCCGCTGCCGTCGTATCTACTGCTCATGGTGGTGTCCAGCCGGCTGAAGGGCAGAAAGAGCATCCCCATCTTCTCGGAGGGAATACCAATCCCTGTATCCTTGACTGCGAACGATAGTCTATGTTTTCCCCGCTGTCCATCGATCGGCCCAGAGAAGACCGATACAGATATCTCTCCCACATCAGTGAACTTGATGGCATTGGAGAGGAGGTTGATCAGAATCTGTCTCAATCTACCATTATCTCCTATTATGACCTCGGGAGTCCCGTAGCCGATGGTCTGGCTCAGCTTCAGGCCCTTCTTATCAGCCTCCACCGCCACCATCTCCATAGACTCAGATAACAGACTGCGGATGGAGAGGGGATTGAGATTGATGCTCACCCTCTTCTTTTCCATCTTGGAAAAATCTAAGATATCATTGATCAAAGTGAGCAGGGTCTCTCCGCTGGTCCTGATCCTCTCGATGAAGTCCCTCTGTTCGCTTGATAAGGGCTCCTCCAAAAGGAGGCTGGAGAAGCCGATCACTGCGTTCATGGGCGTCCTCAGCTCATGAGACATGCTGGCCAGGAAGGCGGCCTTGGCCTCGACTGCAGCCTCAGCATCCTCTTTGGCCTTCACCAGGTCAGCAGTCCTCTCCTGCACCCTCCGCTCCAGCTCATCTCTGGACCGGCGCAGCTCCATCTCCGCCTTCTTGCGCTCGGTGACATCCCTGGTAATTCCCCTGAATCCGAGCAGATTGCCCGAATCATCGAAAAAGGGAACTCCGCTGGTCTCAAGGAAGATCCGGCGCCCCTGGCCATCCAGCGCTGTCATCTCCATTCCGGAGAACGGACCGGGCGTGGCAGCCAGACTTGAAACAGAATCTCTTGCGCACTGGTTGTCGTTCGCAGGAATCAAGTCGAAGATCGACTTGCCGATCATCCCCTCCGGCTTGATGCCCCATAGCCGATCCGCCTGGGGGCTGCAGTAGGTGAACCTTCCAAATGAGTCGGTTTCCCAGACAAAGTCGCTGGTGGTCTCAATCAGCGCCTGGTACCTCTTCCGGCTCTCTTTCAGCGCCTCTTCCGCCCGTTTTCGTTCGGTGATATCTCTGATCACCGTCACCCGGACAGGCACCCCATCCCGCTCTATGATGCGCCCGTGCGCCTCGACGGCAAATGTCGATCCGTCCTTTTTGAGGGCAGAGAACTCGCTGATGCGCTCATCATTGCTCCTCAGGGCCTCAAAAGCAATCTCATGCTCCTCAGGGACAAGGAATTTGGTCACATGGGCGCCGATCAGCTCAGAGTGCTCATAGCCGTTGGCCAAAGCAAAATCCTCGTGGGCCTCAACGATGATGCCATCCACACTGATGGCGATGCTCTCAAAAGCGGTCTTGATGAGAGTGCTATAGCGATCGTCCTCTGCTATCCGACCTTTCGCCCCATTCCCCTCAGGAAGGAGATGCTCCCTAAATCGATTGGATCGCTCCTCTTGAATTTCCTCAAGCGCCCGGAGGGCATCGTCCAGAATCCTATCCGCCAGAATCGGATCCAATAGAATTCTGGCTTTGAGCTCATCTATTTTCCTGCAAACCTCAGGCATTCTCCTGGGATCATCATTCTCTTTTGCCATAGCACACCATTCTGGAAGCCAAAGACCTACCACTGATCACTTTTTAAGGTTGAGTTAATTTAGTGAAGTGGTAAAAGAGATTAGTGGCTATCAACCTTTCGACTTCCATCCCCGGCCCCGGTCACCTCCACCTCCCCCCCAATGCTACCGGCTGACAATCCATACACCACTCCACCTTCGACGCTGCCGATGTACTGGTTTAGATTGATGATAGTGACCTGCCTGGCTCGACGGGCGGCATTCTGCTGCTCTGCCACCTGGGGCTTTCTCTGCTTGGGAAAGAGCACCGGGTCGGATGTCTGCATGTACACCATAAAGCTGCCCCACTGCCACCGCAGGCAATCGGGCAGAACGCCCGGCTCCAATAGATGCAGCCGGGCCCAGGTGACGGCTTCATCCAGAGTAAGGCCGATTGCCAGGGCAGAGTAGAGCTTCTGGCAAAAGGCGATGGCGACATCGACATAAACCACTCCCTGCGCTCCAATTACCACCGGCACACCCGCTTTCAGCAATGGTTCCACAAAGGCCCAGCTGCCGCTGTTGCAGGCACTGAACACCGCCAGGCTGGTCTTCGCCCGACGCAGCAGAGGGCCCAATGTGCTGGCATATAGTCGGTCGACACCAGGCCGCTCGCTCGCCAGCAGGTAGCCTGCTCCGTTCTCAATATCAGTGTGACCGCTGTAGTGGAAGATATCGACCGATCCTTTGGATTGCATCAGGGCCGTCTGGCAATCGGTATCGCTGGAGAGGACACCCTCCATCCGGAGAAATTCGCTTGCAGGCTGCAAAGCCCCAAAGAGCCTATCCCTCTCTCCGGCAGTATCCCAGATGTCTTTTCCCTGGGCATTGCAATTTCTGGTGCCAAAAAAGAGCAGACGCTGTCTCTTCTGGAGGCTTGGCCGCTCCTGGCCCGGCTGGGGAGGCTCGCGGACCAGGGATATGCGTGCGTCCAGTGCCAGAAAGCCCCCCGGAGGTTTCAAGGAGGACATATCAGGCAAAATAAGATACTCCCAGGGCAGGTCAGATAGAGTCTCATCCAGACAGAGGCGAATGCGCAGACCATCCTCGGGATCGATTCTCTCAAGGCTTCGGATCAGCAATTCCCGGATTTGATCTGGAAGGACCATCGCTGCCAGCTCTCTGCCACCTGCGGTGATCATGGGGGATGGATCTTTTGGCGGATTCCGAAAGATGCTCTGTAATGATGTCAGCATCTCACCGTTCAGGACAACTGACTGGGGATGGGTCATCGCGCCGGCGGGGGAGCTGTGAACCATAACCTGGGCGTGCACGCCATCGACGGCCCAGGCACGAATCTGGAAATCATGGAATTCCATATCGAAAACCTCCTTTCACCGATTACAGCTCGTCCAGCCTGAGGCCTACCATCTTGCCGCCATTTTGTACGCTCTTTGCCTTCCCTTTGATGCTGATATCTGCACCTTCTCCTATTTCCTTTGCCAGAACGCCCACCACCTCACCCCCCCTGTCAATAACCTCCACTTCGTGATCCACAGTTATTATGGCGTTCTTGATCAGCAGAGCCTCAACTCCGGTCAGCTGCCCTTTGATGGAATCGGTCACTTCCTGTCTGATCACCGCCCGGAACTTCTCGGCGGACTTGCCAGCTCGCTTCATCCTCTCCGGGAACAGCTGGCCGTCGGCCAGGCGACTGTAAAGGACCGGTACTCCCCATTCCATATCGACAATGGTTTCAAGATCTGGATTGGTGCTGGTCTCCCGCAGCATCGCCCGCCTGCCAGCGGACATCGCTTCGTCCAGGGACAGTCCGCTGGCCAGGGCGAGGTAGAAAGCCCGGCTGAACGCCTTGGCACTGATATCGATCACCTCATACTGCATGGCAACGATGGCCGGGATTTCTCTGGCGGCCAGGGCACTGGCCACACCATTCCAAGGATACCGGTTTTGGGAGGACTCATCCTCACCCGGACGCTTTCCGGAATAACATGCCCCCAGTACCACCAGCTGCACTCCTGCATTCTGAAGGATCGCCGCGAGATCGCTGGCATGCATCCTCGCTTCTACTTTGTTCTTCTTGTCAGCAACCAGCAGCAGCGCGGCCTCGCCATGCGGGCCGGTGGCAGATCCATCCGTCTCCGGAATACCGTGTCCAGAAAAGTGAAATATCTGAGTGCCCCGGGTGAGTCTTCCCGCCAGGTCGTCGGGAGTGGCATCAGTGATCACTGGATCCAGGGCAAAGCGTACCTCTTCCACACTGAAGCTCTTCAATGAATCCTCAATCACCTCAAGGTCCCTATCCAGATGGAGCAGAGACTGTTTCGCCGGCAAGGCCGATGCAAATGCCATGCGGATTTCAGTCGAATCTGCGGCGCTCTTTTCCCCCACTGGATGAGGAAACGGCAGTGGTTCATGCCGAACCATGGATATGCGGGGATTCAGGGCCAGAAATCCGAGCATAGACCTGGATTCAGAGCCCCCCACCAGGTCCAGGAAGGCATATTCCCATGGCCACGCTTTCAGAGTCTGGTCAGCAATAATCAGGCGCAGGCGCACTCCGCCATCGATCCCCGCCTCATCGTAAGCCGCTCGAAAGCGCTCCCGAATGACCCCCTCTGGCAGCAGGCAGTCGGCCAGCTTCTTACCCAATGCCACCATCTTGCTGAAAGTTATCATCTTTGCTGCCAGAAGCTGCAGGTCAGCGGCTGAAGGGATATTCTCCCGCAGAACCTTGACTGGGCTGATTGTCTCCCCCACCTCTGGAGTGGGCAGCAGAGCCACCTGACAGGCTGCCGTTCCTCCGGCTGGGCCTGTCAGGTACAGTTTGAAGTCAATATAAGGTCGGGGCTTTGTGGCCATATGGATTTCACCTTGCCTGTCAGCCCAACATCATGCAAACATCTTTTTCTTTTTGTTGGCTGTCTTTCCCTCCAATTGAGGATGCTGATTGTATCCCTCATTGTCAATGAGGAACAGGAGCCTCTTTATTAGCTGCTGGAAGGTGATCTGGTAGTTGGCCTCCTGGATGGCCTGGAGAGCGAAGTAGGTCATAGCGCCGTGATATTTTCCATTGATCAGGGCATCGTAGGAATATTCTTTGTCAGTGCATCCGCTCAGCAGGACCTCCTTCATCTTCGACTCCGGGAACTTCGCCTTTCCCTTGGGCATTGCCTTCCAGGGATTCTGCAGGATCGCTCGGCCCATGTGTGCCGGATTGAGGAATCTCACCCGTCGGTCGTCCGGGGTCTTTAGACCGGGAATATTCTCTGCCACAGCCGCTCGTGTTACTGTGCCGGAGAAGCAGGAGTCGGAGATGACGATCAGGCTAACCCCTTTCGCCAGTTTGGCGAACAATTCGCGCAACTCATCATCGATGATCAGATTGGTCTCGCAGTCGTACGGACACATCGCCTCGTCGTATTTCTCCTCGTCGCCGCTCGTATCGGCAACATATGTGCCATGTGATGAGTTGGTGAAGACCAGCATGTCCCCGGTCTTTGCTCCGGCCACCAGACTCTCCAGGTTTGCCAGGATGTTGGCTTTGGTAGCGTCCGCATCAAGCAGCATCTTGACGTTCTCCCGGGCGAAACCATAATGTTCGACCAGCAGATCCGCCCAGGCATTGGCATCGTTCACGCAGCCATTCAGGTCATTTCCCTCGTAAGGATAGTCATTGATCCCCACGCACAGTGCTTTCTTTTCCATACAATTCATCTCCTTTCTTTTCTTTTGATTAAAAAAATAAATTAGAGTACCATTAGCTTTAAAGGTATATATTCCTTTTGGCACAATAAAAATTTTTTATAGCATATATTTATTATCTATTAATTTTTTAGACATGATAAAAAAAAGTGCTGCGAAGGTGCTAGTGCATATGATTTCAAGAATTCGCCGTCCATTCAGTTTCACTTTTCCTCATCTACATCCCTCCCCCCTCTTTTTCCTGAACAAATAAAAGCTCGCCGTCCCCGAATTCACCAGCCTCTTCTCAAATCCGGGCAGATCCGCCACCTCATCCTGCAGAGGGCGAACGATGACATCCGCGCCCACCCAAGCAGCCAGACCCGCCAGGGCGAGCTGCATCTCCAGGGGAGGACGGATGGAATAGATGAGATCCGCACCCTGATAGATCTCCATTTGGGGGGAGAAGATGTCATCCTTTTCCACCTTCATGCCCTCCAGGTACCTCTCCTCCCTGTCGGTCAGTATGACATCCAGGCCCAGATCCACCAGCATTCGGGCGATATGGGGGAAATAGCCCACACCCACCTCCACCACCCGACCGGAATAGTTTTTGGCGATGAACTCCGCCAGGTCCCCCTCAGCAAACAGTTCGGTCATTCTGACCCGATCATGGATCTGATCGTTCTTATCCATTGCCGATCGCAATTATTATTAACATATATCACTAATTGATTCAGAGAAAGCAATGAAGGGATAGGGATGGAAATTGATTTAGGGGATACTGTAGATTTTTCAAAACCTGGTGACGACTTCGGCACTCCCAGAATACTGGTCGTGGGCTGTGGCGGTGCAGGGGGGAACACCATCAGCAGACTTAAGAGAATGGGCTTTGCCGGGGCGAAGACCATTGCCATAAACACCGATCGCCAGCACCTGGCGACTGTCTCTGCAGATGAGAGGATGCTGATCGGCAAAAAGCTCACCCGGGGAATGGGAGCAGGAGGAGATCCGGAGGTGGGAAGAAGAGCGGCGGAGAGCGCAAGGACCAGGCTGGAAGACCTCCTGCGCGGCGCAGACCTGGTCTTCGTCCTGGCGGGGATGGGCGGAGGAACTGGGACCGGCTCAGCGCCAGTGGTGGCCAGAATTGCCCGGCAAGGGGGTGCTCTGGTGGTGGCCATGGTCACCACTCCATTTCATGTGGAGAGACGGAGGATATTCATCGCTGAGGAGGGGCTGGAGAACCTGCGCGGTTATGCCAACACCTGCATTGTGATGGACAACAACCGTCTGCTGGAGCGCGCCCCTCACCTCCCCTTCCAGGAGGCCTTCTCCCTGGTGGATGGCATAACGGGCGAGATCATCCAGGGGATCTGCGAGACACTGACCAGCCCCTCGCTCATCAACCTGGACTATGCCGATGTGCACACCATCATGAAAGCTGGCGGACCGAGCTTCATGCTGGTGGGCGAGGGGAGCATGAAAAAGAGCCCGGAGAAGATCGTCCGCGCTGCTCTGAAAAATCCCCTGCTGGATGTGGACCTCAGAGGGGCAAAGGCCTGTCTGCTGCATATCAACGGCGGGCCGGACATGACCCTGAAAGAGGCAGCAGCCATCGCCACCAGCCTCACTCAGGACCTTGATCCCAGGGCGAATGTCATCTGGGGAGCGAGGATCAGACCGGAGCTGATGGGGAGGGTGAGGTTGATGGCCATAATCACCGGGGTGAAATCTGCCCAGGTTCTGGGGTCAAGCGAGGCAGAAGCATATCCACTGGAGGAGATGCGCCTGCCTGCCGATCGATTCCCGGGCCCAGTCCGGGCAAGGGCTGATGCCATAAGATGAGGATATCGGGGAAATGAATATCGATAGGAAATATAGATCAGGATGAGAATGAACGAACTGGTGACGGCATGAACGAACTCCTCTTCCAGATAGTAGCTTTAATGCTGGCCATAGCCCTGGGAATGGGCGTGATCTACAGTATCCGCCTCTATCTGGAGATCTGAAGGGAAGCGGACCGCCCTGGCCTGGGGATGCAAATGGCAGTGCCTGGGCTTTTCTTCGGGGACAGAATCGGCCCAAGCAGTGCTGCAGGCCGGTACGCCAGCGATATCCCTGCCTCTTTTCAGCCCTGTCCGGCGGGGATCACCCTCTGGAACTTCCAGAGCCGGTCGATTCGGGCGGTGGCATCGACGCCCACCTTGGTGGTCATGCCCTCATTGCTCCGGGGGTCAAGAGTGCTGCCGCGCACATTGGGATAGAGAACTATATCCTCATCGCCCCGCATGCGGGTGGCCAGGGCATACTCCAGATCCAGAGGATCGCGGATATTGATGTCCGAGTCCACCACCAGCACATGCTTCAGGGATCCATGGGCCTTGATGGTGGCATCGATGGCTTTTTTCCCATCCTCCTCCGTCTCCTTCTCGATCTGCACCACCGCATGGAAGTAGCAGCAGCCGCCTTCAGTCAGCATGACATCCTTCACCTTTGCCACTCTGGAGACAGCCTGATAGATGAGGGGCTCATAGGGAACTCCCATGAGCATCTTGTGCTCCCCTCCTGCCGGCAGAAGGCCGTGGTAGACCGGCTGGTTGCGCATCATCATCCTGGTCAGCCGGATGACCGGCTCCTGCCGGACCAGGTCACGGGTGCCGGTGATATCCACGAACGGCCCCTCTGCAGCCCGCTCGGCGGTGATGTATCCCTCCAGAACGATCTCAGCGTGGGGAACAGCCACGCCGTTCTCCAGAGGGACCAGCTCTACAGGAGAGCCTCGCAGGGCGGCAGCATAGCCAAACTCCATCTGGGGAGGGACGCGGGTCGAGGCGGCCATCAATACCAGCGGGTCCACTCCTATGGCTATCGCCACTGACACCTCCTCGCCTTTGGCCAGGGCAGCCTCATAGAGTTGATGGGTATGCCTTCCCGGAACCAGCCTTGCTGCCAGCCGCTCTTTTCCCAGGACCATCAGGCGGTGAACACAGGCATTGACCCGGCCCTCAAAACGGCTCACCACCACCCCGGAGGTGATATAAGGGCCGCCGTCTCCGGGAAAGTAGGTCAATATCGGCAGCCGGCCCAGGTCAGGTGAGGAGACATTCTCCAGGAAAGGAGACCAATCCACCTCTTGCACCGGACCCTGGCAGCCGACATGAGAGAGATGGCGGACCATATCCTG
>JAXDAR010000202.1:0-3944 GCA_034679645.1 Methanothrix sp.
TCAAAGAGCGTCCGGACGGCCTGGAAATCAGCGGCGGAAAGCTGCACGGAGCGGATGTGCACGGCTATCACGACCACAGGATCGTCATGGCCCTGACGGTGGCGGGCCTGGTGGCCGGCGAGACGAAGATCGATACCGCTGAGGCAGTGGATGTTAGCTATCCCGGATTCTTCAGGGAGATGGAGCGGCTGGGGACGAGGGTGAGGGTGGAGTAAGAATATTGAGCAGGTTCTGCAAGACTTAAAAAGAATGGAAGCTCAATAAAGCAACCAGGGAGAGGATCATATGGTCGTGAAAAAGAAAACCGAACCGGTTTCTGTCTACCAACTGAAGGTGACCCTGGAGGATATAGAGCCGCCGATCTGGCGCAGAATCCTGGTTAAAGGGGACGCAACTCTGTTCAAACTGCACAGGATCATACAATTGGCAATGGGATGGGAGGACTACCATCTGCATGAATTCAAAGTGGGCGAAGAATGCTACGCCATTCCATCTCCTGAGGATCCCTGGCCCATGGAGACAAAAAATGAGAAAAGGGCCAAACTCTCCAAGGTAGCGCCTGTTGAGGCGGCCAGGTTCGTTTACGAGTACGATCTGGGTGACAGCTGGCGCCATGATATATTGGTGGAGAAGATATTTCAGCCAGAAAAAGAGCTTGTGCATCCCGTCTGTGTGGATGGCAAGAGATCTGCACCACCCGAGGACTGCGGCGGAACAGGCGGATACGATGAATTTGTCCAGATAATAACCGATCCGAAGCACCCGGATCGCGAGGACATGCTGAGATGGGCGGGAGAAGATTTCGACCCGGAGAGGTTCGACAAGAATACTGTCAACCGCCGTTTGAGAAGGATGAAGTAGACCCCATTCGAAATAGAAAGTCAAAAGAGGAAGTCAAAAGAGGAAGTTAAAAGAGGTGGGGAGGCGGGATGTGATCTATGTGCAAATCCTCACATTTCACTCTTGAGGGCCTGCAGGTTATACAGGATCAGATCCCCGCCTGCTATCATCTCCAGGGATGATTCGCTTCAAATTGACTTGAGTTGCTCATCTATTATTTTGATCCTATTGGCGCATTCCGCCAGCTTCACCAGCAGGAAATGGCGCTCAGCCTTCAGCTCTTTTTTGTAAACCAGAAGCGAGGACGGCGATCCATTCCTGCCATTGGATTCCATTTCGCCCTACCATCCGGCCCTTAGCATAACTGCTGTGAGGCCTATGCCTATGAATGCTCCCAGGCTGAGGAAAATCTCCACCAGAGGGGCATTCTTCGATCCATAATTCTGGCTGGCGAGGGCATGAACGAGAGCATCAAAGTATCTCTTCATCGTATTGCCCCCATTCTGGCCACGAGGTCCATGGAGAAGACCGATCCGAATATCAGAGCGGTCAGGGCCAGTGCGAATAAGATCTCATCTGTATGCCGGATGCTGTCTATATGGGCTCTCAGGTAGCCTGCTTTGGAGCCAAACAGCCTGGCTCCAATTCCAGAGAGCTCATAGTGCTCATAAGGCTCACGAGGCCTGTATGGTCTGTCTATTTCATATCTTCCGATCATTTTCTACTTCCCGAAGGAACGGGACCGCTGCGCTTTTTCCTTTCCATCTGTCAGAATACCGGATTCTGTCGATGGAGATGCAGGGATTTCAGCGCGGGCCAATATCATTAAGAGACCGGCAATCTCTTATGCTGCCCATCCTTCTTATTCAAGTTGTTTTACAAGTCTATTCCAATTCGACAAACGCCATATAGCAATCGAATCAATTATCGAATCGGCTATTGAACATCGCATACATCAAACACCCAACCCAGGTCAAACCGGATTGGGCCTTACAGTCCCGGTTTTCTTATAGATGCATCTAAGAATGCATCGCTGCCGTGCTCTCGACTAAAAATGGAACTGCTGAGCATCGACATGTTATTTTGGTTTCAGCACAACCTATATTAATTTTACTGTCGAATTCCGAGAGTGCATGTTTAAATCAATTCAAAGAGCATTATTCAGAATATTCAACCGGCATATAGTGGTCCCTGCATTTCAGAGGAATCTGGGCAGATTTATTTCAAATCCCATCACAGGCAATATCATGGTCATCAAGACGAGAGGCAGAAAGACCGGAAAGGTACGCTGCACCCCGGTGTACCATGCTCAGATCGATGAGAAGATCTACTGCTACCAGGGAAAGCACATGAAGGGGCAATGGTATCTGAATGTCCTGGCGAATCCCGATGTAGAGGTCCTCCTGCCCGGCGGCTCTTTAAAAGGTCTGGCAGAAGAGGTAGATGATCCGAAGGAGGCTGCCACTGCTATCCGTCAGATTCTGAAGGGGAGCGGGATCTGGGCATTTCTGTATGGATTCAATCCCTTTACAGTCGAAGATAGCGTTCTGGAAAAGAAGGTGCAGGGAATACCGGTGATCAGGATCAAGAGGTTATCAGGATGATCTGCAGACAACCTTTTATAAGATCCAATCATAATTAGCGCCATCTATTAAGAGGTGTTCTCAGTATGTATAATAAAGGTAGAATATCAATAGACCTCGACAATGATACCCCGTTCAGGCACAGATCGGGATTCAAAATCCTCGCGGCATTCACCCTTCTCCTGCTGGTCTCAATGCTGGCGATTCCGGCTATTGCTCATTCCCCCTCCCAGGTCCATCTCGCTTACGATGATCTGAATCAGACATTGAACGTGACCATAACCCATACCTCTTCCAATATTGACAGCCATTTTATCCGGGAGGTGGTGGTGCAGAAAAATGGCGATGACGTCCTCCGGAAGGAATACACCAATCAGACTGCAACCACCACATTCAGCTATAATTATCCCATTAATGCCAGCTCCGCAGACCTGCTCAGGGCAGTGGCCTACTGCAGCATATCCGGAAGCAGATCGGCAGAAATCCGGGTAGAGTGAGATTCAAATCGGATACCGTTCGCAATCAATGATTTGAAAACACAATAATATAATATTGCTATAAATAAATCTGCTGGGAGTCTAACAATCAGGTGGAATAGGGCTATATGAGAATCAAGACGCAGTTAACCCTCATCATGCTGATCTTCAGCATAGCAGTCCTGGTTATCTCTGCGTCGGTGATTCAAACTCATGAGCATAGGGGGGAGCTTAACAGACAGGAGGAACTGGCAAGAAAGATAGAGTTTGAAGCCAGCGAGCTTTTCTATATTTCTAATTATTTTATTCCACTCGACCAGAATGGCCCCGGGCAGGATCTCTGGGCGAAGAAATTCTCTTCCCTCTCCGATCACCTGATTAATCTGAAGGTGGATCAGCCGGATCAGCAGACGGTGCTCAACAGGATGAAGGTCAATCAAAGCATCCTGGGTAGAGCACTGGATGATTTGAGCGCAGAGATGGGGAGCATTTCTCGCTCAACTAATTCTTCCCCAAACGCCGATCGGGAGCAGATTCGAGCATTGCACAGTCAGATTGCTGTCCAGGCACAGGGAATTGTCTCGGATTCCACTCTGCTTTCCCAGATGCTCCGGGAGCAGGCAGAGCAGAGAAAAGGGAGAAACTTCAATTTTATCACCATACTGATGGGAATTTTGGCGGTATTCCTCCTATCCAATTACATATTCTTCTATCGCGGCATGACCAGATCCATTGCCAACCTCCAGGCGGGAACGGAACTGATCGCCAGAGGAACCCTGGATCTCTCTTTGGACGAGAATAGAAGTGACGAAATTGGAGAGCTATCCCGGTCTTTCAACACCATGGCCAGAGATCTCAAAGGGATTACCGCCTCGAAAGCGGATCTGGAAAGGGAGATAGCAATCCGAAAAAAAGCAGAGGAGACGTTACGCCAGAGCGAAGAACGTTACCGATCTCTCTTCTCCGGCATGACAGAGGGCTTTTCCCTCCATCAGATCATCCTGGACGAGGATGGCAAACCCTGCGACTACCTGTTTCTGGACGT